>CADBFL010000083.1 GCA_902793875.1 uncultured Eubacteriales bacterium
TACGCAAAGGGCATGCAGCTCATTTTCGAACAGCTGAAGACAGCTCTCGAAAAGGCCGGCCTCAAAGAGATAGAAGCGCTCGGGCTCGACTTCGATCCGAACGTGCATAACGCCGTGATGACGGACAATACAGAAGAATACGAAAACGACAAGATCAGCAAGGTCCTGCAGAAGGGATACAAGCTGAACGACAAAGTGATACGGCCGTCGATGGTCGCAGTGAACAAACGTTAACAAATCTTTTCAGACATACAGGAGGAAACAACAATGGGTAAAGTAATAGGAATCGATCTTGGTACAACCAACAGCTGCGTAGCAGTACTTGAAGGCGGAGAGCCTACAGTTATCACTAATTCGGAAGGAATGAGAACGACACCTTCGGTGGTCTCGTTCACAAAGAGCGGCGAGAGACTCGTCGGCGAAACGGCAAAGAGGATCGCAATCACAGAGCCTGAGGGCACAGTGTCGTCGATCAAGAGACACATGGGAGAGAACTACACCGTGAATCTGCGCGGAAAGGACTACACGCCGCAGGAGATCTCGGCCATGATCCTCCAGAAGCTCAAGGCGGACGCCGAGGCATATCTCGGCGAGAAGGTCACTGAGGCTGTCATAACGGTCCCGGCGTACTTCAGCGATGCTCAGAAGCAGGCTACAAAGGACGCAGGCAAGATCGCCGGCCTCGACGTAAAGAGGATCATCAACGAGCCTACGGCTGCGTCGCTGGCATACGGACTCGACAAGGACAGCGGAAGCCACAAGATCCTGGTCTATGACCTGGGCGGCGGCACATTCGATGTATCCGTGCTCGAGCTCGGCGACGGAGTGTTCGAGGTGCTCGCAACCAACGGCGATACGCACCTTGGCGGCGATGACTTCGACAACGCTCTTGTAAACTTCCTGGCGGACAGCTTCCAGAAGGAGAACGGCATCGACCTCAGACAGGACAAGATGGCTCTCCAGAGACTGAAGGAAGCAGCCGAGAAGGCAAAGAAGGAGCTCTCGACAGCTCAGACCACAAAGGTCAACCTGCCGTTCATCGCGGCAAACGATGCGGGTCCTCTCCACATGGACATGGACGTCACAAGAGCAAGATTCGAACAGCTCACAAAGGATCTCGTTGACAGGACCATCGAGCCGATGCACAAGGCGATGAAGGACGCCGGAGTCACTTCGGCAGACCTCGCCAAGGTCATACTGGTCGGCGGTTCGACAAGGATCCCGGCTGTTCAGGAAGCAGTAAAGAACGTTACGGGCAAGGAGCCGTTCAAGGGCATCAACCCTGACGAGTGCGTGGCCATCGGCGCTGCCATACAGGCGGGCGTTCTGACCGGCGAAGTCAACGACATCCTGCTGCTCGACGTAACGCCGCTGTCGCTGTCCATCGAGACGCTCGGCGGAGTGGCGACGAAGCTGATCGAGAGAAACACTACTATTCCTACAAAGAAGAGCCAGATCTTCTCGACGGCGGCGGACAACCAGACTGCAGTGGACATCCACGTAATGCAGGGCGAAAGGGAGATGGCAGCCGGCAACATCACGCTCGGCAGATTCCAGCTCAGCGGCATCGCTCCGGCTCCTCGCGGGATCCCTCAGATCGAGGTCACATTCGATATCGACGCCAACGGCATCGTGAATGTAAGCGCCAAGGACATGGCTACAGGCAAGGAGCAGAAGATCACCATCACTTCTTCGACAAAGCTTTCGGAGGACGAGATCAACGCAAAGATCAAGGAAGCCGAGCAGTATGCTGAAGAAGACAAGAAGCAGAAGGAAGCGGTCGAGACGAAGAACCAGTCCGAGGGCATGATCTTCGAGATCGACAAGCAGCTCGGAGAGCTGGGCGACAAGGTCACAGCTGACGAGAAGGCGGCAGTCGAGGCTGCAAAGGACGAGCTCCAGAAGGCCGTCGACACAGGCGATGTCGAAGAGATGAAGACCAAGATGGAGGCGCTGACAAACGCGTTCTATCCGATCTCGACGAGGATCTATCAGGAGGCGCAGGCCGCTCAGGGCGGCGCGGGCGCCGGCGCAGGATTCGACCCGAACAACATGGGCGGCATGGGCTTCGATCCTAACATGGGCAACATGGGCGGAGGAAGCAGCGTCAATGAAGACGGTTCGGTCGATGCTGACTACGAGGTCGTTGACGACGACGAATAATCGATGATGACATTCCGGGGCTGCGGGCGCCACATGGTGACCCGCGCTCCGGCGTGACAGAAAGGTAAACACATTTATGGCAGACAAGAGAGATTATTACGAGGTCCTCGGGGTCAGCAAGGGCGCATCGGATGCCGAGATAAAAAAGGCGTATCACAAGCTCGCCATGAAATATCATCCGGACAGGAATCCGGGAGATAAGACGGCTGAGGAGAAATTCAAGGAAGCCAACGAGGCATACGAGATACTTTCCGACCCTGACAAAAAGGACAAATATGACAGATTCGGATTTGCAGGCGTAGACCCGAATTTCGGAGCGGGCCAGGGCGGCTTCGGCGGTTTCGGCGGCTTCGGAAACTTCGGCGGCGGCATGGGCGGCATGGGCTTCGAAGACATCTTCGACATGTTCGGAGGCATGGGAGGCTCAAGGCGCAGATCAAGAAGCGGTCCGCAGAAGGGAAGAGACCTGCAGAAGACTGTCACCATCGACTTCACCGACGCTCTCTTCGGATGCAGCAAGCAGATAGAACTGACGAAGGCCGTCAAGTGCAAGACATGCGGCGGCAGCGGATGCAAGCCGGGCACACAGAAGAAGACCTGCGATCAGTGCGGAGGCTCCGGACAGGTGTCGCAGGTGAGCAACACTCCGTTCGGCAGGTTCCAGAACATCACCACATGTCCTAAGTGCGGCGGAAGCGGACAGATCGTCGAGACTCCGTGCGCAGACTGCGGCGGCACCGGCGTAAAGAAGAAGACCGTCAAGATCAAGGTGGACATCCCTGCGGGAGTGGACACCGACAGCATCGTGACAGTCAGAGGACAGGGCGAGCCGGGCAAAAACGGCGGTCCTGACGGCGATCTGTACATCGTGGTCAACGTAAGACCTCACAGCACCTACAAGAGAAGGGGCAACGACCTCTATCTCGACCTGCCGATCACATTCGATCAGGCGGCTCTGGGAGCGAAGGTCCAGGTGCCGGGCTTCGGTGAAAGCTACAGCTATACCATAGCTCCGGGCACGCAGACGGGGTCTTCGTTCAGGCTCAAGGGCAAGGGAGTCCCTGACATAAGGACCGGCAGAAAGGGCGACCTGTATGTCAAGGTCACGGTCGAGGTCCCTACAAAGCTCAGCAGGAAAGAGAAGAAGGCCATAGAGGAGATGGCAGGCGCCATCCCTGACAGCGCTTATCCGAAGAAGTCGAAGTTCGATAAACTGAAATTCTAGAATACTCAGGCGGGATGGCTGAAAACGTCTCCCGCCTGAAGTGAAATGACAGAACCGGCGCATCTCATGAGGACTGCAAACGTCTCTGTGATGCGCCATTGCTATATCTGAAAACAGGCGTCCGCGCAAAGGGCGCCGGAAAGGGACACGGGCATAAAATGATAGTAGTACCTGTATACAACATAATACTTGCGCCGGGTGCTTCGATCTACATGGGACTGGATCAGATAAAGAAGACCAGCGGCAGCAGGGAGATCATGCCGGGAGAGAGGGTGGTCCTCATCGTCGCGAAAGAAAACAAAAGCTTTGACGAGCTCGATGAGAACAGCTTCTATCCCGTCGGCGTGTCCGCTTCGGTCACGGAGGTCAACAGGCAGGGATTCGTCCTGATGAGCCTCGGATACAGAGTGGACATCGAGAACATAGAGATAAAACCGGACCGCACGATCAGCCTCAGCATCAGCAGAAGGCCGGACATAGAAGACCTGCCGGCTGATGTTGAGAAAAGAAAGACCGAAGAGCTGGTCGAAGAGATGCGCAAATTCGCATCGGGCTTCGAATGGGGCGATTCGATCGAGTACTGGCTGAAGCAGATAGACTCGCTCGGAAAGGCGGCGAGCGCGGTCTCGCCGTGGATAGACGAGACCAACGAGAGGCGATACGCCATACTGGCAGAGGACAGCCTCGCACGGAGAGCCGAGCTCATCGAAGAGATGATATACGGCTTCCTTGAGGTCGGCCGCATCACGAACGAGGCGATGACCTCGCAGCAGCAGGAGCATCAGCAGATGTACCGCGAGTCGGCGATCAAGAAGCAGATGGAGCACCTTCAGAAGGAGCTCGACGAGATGCATCCGGAGAACGTAAGCGACATCCGGCAGCTCGAGCAGAAGATAGCCGAGTCCGGCATGAACGAGACTGCGAGAAAGGAGGCCGACAAGGTCCTCAACAGGCTCAGGCAGGAGGGCGGCCAGGGCGCCGAGGCGGGCATGCTTTACGACTACCTGGATTTTGTGACGGGACTGTCGTGGAAGAAGGCGGAGCCTCAGCACATAGATCTCGAAGAGGCCAGAAAGATACTCGATGAGGATCACTACGGACTCGACAAGGTCAAGGACCGCATCATACAGCAGATCGCCGTGATGAACCTCAAAAACAGCCAGGCCGGCTCGATACTCCTCTTCGTGGGAGCGCCGGGAACGGGCAAGACGAGCATAGGAAGGAGCATCGCGAGGGCCCTCGGCAGAGAATACTCGAGGGTCAGCCTCGGAGGCGTGCACGATGAGTCCGACATCCGCGGACACAGGCGCACGTACATCGGGGCGATGCCGGGCAGGATAATGGACGGAATCAGCAAGAGCGGAGTGTCGAATCCGGTCATGGTGCTGGATGAGGTCGACAAGCTCTCGGATTCGTTCCACGGAAGCCCTGCGAGCGCGCTGCTGGAAGTGCTCGATCCCGAGCAGAACAATACTTTCACCGACCACTACATGAACGTGCCGTACGATCTTTCGGATGTGATGTTCATATGCACGGCCAATACGACCGATACGATACCGGAGCCTCTTCTGAACAGGATGGAGGTCATCCAGTTCAGCGGATATACCCCGACAGAAAAGCTCCATATCGCGAAGGAACACCTCGTTCCGAAGTCCATGGAGAGCATGGGCATACAGCCTGAGGACATGAGCGTCAGCGACGAGGCCATAGAGACCATGATATCCGACTACACCATGGAGGCGGGGGTCAGGGGCCTTCGCAAGAAGATAGACAAGCTCTGCCGCATATTCGCGGTCAAGGTCGCTTCGAATCCGGGAGAGAAGTTCGATGTCACTGCGGATACCGTCCGCGGCGAGATGGACGAAAGGCCTGTCCCGCACAGCAGGGTGCTTCCTGCGCCTAAGGCGGGAGTGGTCACCGGCCTTGCGTGGACGCCGGTGGGAGGCGAGATACTCTACATCGAGACCATGTTCACAAAGGGCAAGGGCGATATCATCATCACCGGCCAGCTGGGAGACGTGATGAAGGAGTCCGCGAGGATAGCGGTCAGTCTGGTGAAGACCATATTCCCGGACAAGGCGGATCTCTTCAGCGAAAACGACCTTCACATCCACGTGCCTGAGGGCGCGGTCCCTAAGGACGGGCCGTCGGCGGGCATAGCGCTGACAACGGCGATATCCTCACTCGTGACCGGTCATGTGGTCGATCCTCACATCGCGATGACGGGCGAGGTGGCGCTGCGCGGAGCCGTGACTCCTATAGGCGGTCTGCCTGAGAAGCTGATGGCAGCCGAACGCGCGGGCATAACGAAGGTCTTCATACCGAAGGACAACGAGTTCGATATGAAGGATGTGGCAAAAGAGGTAAAGGAAAAGATAGAGATCGATACAGTGTCTGAAGTCGGCGAGGTGCTCGAAGCGACGGGGATACTCGCTGCAGCCGGCAAGGCCGCGTAGAAACGCGCAGAAAAAGACCGGAGACTAACGGGACTAACGGGGCCTTGACTAACGGTGCCAGACCCCGTTAGTCTCATTTAACGGGGACAGGCCCCGTTATATATGTCTAACTGAAATCTCAGACCGATCACGGAATCATACAGGCCGGAACAGACCGGAACGGGACCGCGTATTAATACGCGTTAATGCGGGTCTCCGTTCCGGTCTTTGATTTGTATGACATATCGGGAAAAGATACCACAGGAGGGATCGTTACAGTGATAAGTTATTACACCTGCATTATGATACTGTCTCTGGCGGCGCTTGCCATACTGGGAGTAATGGTCTGGGAAAACAACCGGCTCTCTGACGAAAACAAGCGTCTGCTTTACCTTGCCTACGCTCTGATCGCGGTCTCGTTTCTCGCGGAGTGGTGCGGGCTTAAACTTGACGGCAATGCAGGTATGCCTGCGGGCCTTCTGATCGCTGTCAAATGCATCGATTATGTGTCCTCTCCTATGATAGGAGCCGTATTTGCGGTGCAGATGGGCATGAGAGGAACGCCCCGCAGGATCCTTAATGCTGTTATCGGCATAAATGCGGTGTTCCAGATAATCGCATGCTTCACCGGCTGGATGGTGGTCGTGGATCAGGATAACCACTACACTCACGGGAAGTTTTACATCTTTTACCTGGCGCTGTGTCTTCTGATCATGATCCTGGTCCTGATACAGACGTGCATATACA
Organism: uncultured Eubacteriales bacterium; assembly: GCA_902793875.1. Taxonomy (GTDB): domain Bacteria; phylum Bacillota; class Clostridia; order Peptostreptococcales; family Anaerovoracaceae; genus Crickella. The sequence continues at coordinate 6,571 of CADBFL010000083.1, forward strand.
GCCGTGCTTTCAAAAGAAGGAACCGCACCTCGATGTACGCCGTGATGGTGCTGGCGGCAGCGGGCCTTCTGATGCAGGAATTCCTGCCGGGAGATTATCGAACGGTATATATCGCGATCACATACGGCGCGGCTCTGTGGTATATCCAGTATGAAGAATATTTGGCGCTCGCTCTGGACGACAAGGTCCTGAAGCAGAAAATCAAGCTCGATACCGACGCCCTCACGGGCGTGAAGAGCCGTTACGCGTATTCGCACATGCTCAAGAAAATGAACGCCGAAGGAGCTCTGTCTGAGGGCGTCACGGCATTCTCCATAGATGTGAACGGACTGAAAGAGACCAACGACGATCTCGGACATGAGGCCGGAGACGAGCTTATCAGAGGTGCCGCCGACTGCATAAAGAAAGTCTTCGGCAGGAGCGGCACATGCTTCCGCACCGGAGGAGACGAGTTCGTGGTGATGGCAGAGATGAACAGAGAGCAGGCCGAGTGGACCGTTGTCAGCCTGGAGTCGGAAGCGGTCTTCTGGCAGGGAACGATAAACAGGAGCCTCAGCCTTGCTGTCGGATTTGCCGTCTCGGATGAGAACCCCGGCTGCACGGCAGAGAAGCTCGTGGGCGAAGCTGACAAGGCCATGTACGAAGAGAAATCGAGATACTACAGGATCAGCGGAAAAGACCGCAGAAGAAGGTAGGAT
>CADBFL010000084.1 GCA_902793875.1 uncultured Eubacteriales bacterium
TACCGGTAAATACGATCATTCTGATCGTCCTCGTATCGCTCCCGATACCGTTCATAGGCAGGACTGCCATAGGATGGATAGTCGACACAACTACTTTCGGGGCTACGATCCTTTACGGCTTCGCTTCGGTAGCCGTATTCAAAGCTTCGGGAGATGAGGGATGTACGAAAGACCGTATCATCAGCGGCATCTGTCTGCCTATACTGGGATTCTTCCTGGCGGTGCTGCTCTTCCCGAGTATCTTTCAGCTCCATACGCTCGAGATGGAGACTTATGCCCTCATGACGGTATGGTCGATAATCGGGCTGATCTTCTTTAACTTCGTCATCCGCAAAGACCACGCAAGGAACTTCGGAAAGGCGATCATAGTCTGGGTCGCACTGCTCGCGTTCATCGTCACGATGTCCATGGCCTGGACGGAGCGCGTGAATGAGCAGCGCGAAAACGCAGTCATCGACGACATCCACAGTTATGTGGACGGCGAAGCGGACAGCGAAACGCTCGCGATGGACCGCGATGAATTTCTGGGGGTCCAGCGTGAAAGGCTGCACGAAGCCGACAGAGTCAGCATCATCGTCATCGAGGGTCTGTTCGCACTGGCGCTCGCCGTAATGCTGATAAATTATTATTCCATGAAAAGATGGGAACAGAAAGCCACAGAAGAACGCGACCAGGCTCTGCTGGCTTCTCTTACAGACAGCATGACCGGGGTCAGGAACAAGCATGCATTCGCCATGCAGGAAAGCGAAATAGAATCGAAGATCGTCGAAGAACAGGCAGAAGACTTCGGCATCGTTGTCGGCGATGTCAACGGCCTTAAAAGGATCAATGACACTCTGGGCCATAAGGCCGGCGATGAGTATATCCGCGCAGCAAGCCGCATGCTGTGCGAGTACTACAGTCACAGTCCTGTTTTCCGCATCGGCGGTGACGAGTTCGTCATGATCCTGCAGGGACAGGACTACGAAAACAGGGATTCGATACTTGCCGAAATCAACAGGGAGATCGAAGGGAATATCGGAAGCAACGATGTTGTCATTTCCCTGGGCATGGCTGTGTTCGAGCGCGGCAAAGATCAGTCGTTCCACGAAGTGTTCAAACGCGCTGACGATCTTATGTATAAGAGGAAAGAACAGCTAAAGAAAATGGGCGCTGTCGTAAGAGACTGAATACGGGATGCAGATGCGCTTTACCATGCTCTCCAGCTGCAGGTCTGGCAGATCTCGTTTTCCGGATCCCAGCTTCCTACCGCCTCAACTCTGCAGCAGCGATCCGGCGACTGCGGGCAGTATCCGCCGCTGTACCCGCCGGCTCCGCCGCTCACATCTGCGAGCTTTCCGCTGTTGAGTTTAGCATCTTCCTTGCTGAAGTTTTTGCTGTCTTCCATGTCCTTTATCCTCCCTGATACTTATATCCTGTGCATGAACGGGGCGGGAACCTTCCGCCCTTCGCATGATATACAATTATATCAGAAAGAGAGAGACTGCAGATTTTTTATCGCCTATTCTCTCATCAAATACTGTATACTTATCAGTGATGCGGCATGATGCCGTGAAAGAAACCGGCAGCCTGATGATCGCAGGGGACTGACAGACGATGGATGAAAGAATAAAAGACAAAAAACAGGAGAACCTGAGACGCGAACGGGTGAATGAAGTTTCGCTCGATACCGCGCTTGCCATAATCAGAAACTGCATGACACTGATGAGAGTAGGCGAGCTCCGTGAGAGCGTCAGCATGGTCATAGAGAATCTCGTTGAGATATCAGGGGCGAGAAATGCGAGCATAATACTCATCGACGATGAGAACAGAAGGGCTGTCAAATACAGCGAGTGCATCGCGGCTTCGATGGATATCTCGAAGATGCCGGGCGACGGCTTTATTCCGTACGAAGTCGTCAAGGGCTGGCAGCAGATGATGACCGACAGAAACAGCATAATAATCTGCAGCGATGAGGAGAGGGCGGAATCCGCGCGAAGCTCTCCGGCTCTTGCCGCGATGATAGAGCGCAACGGGATGAGGAGCGTGTGCATGCTCCCTCTGAGGCACGGGGAGGATATCTTCGGCTTTATGTATGTCGTCAATTTCGATACAGAAAGATTGAAAGACACGAAGGACCTGCTCGAACTGATGTCTTTCTTTATCGGCACTGAGATATATAACGATTGCCTCAAGGCTGAACTCAGAAGGATGAGTGTGACGGACGAGCTTACCGGGCTGAATAACCGCCACGCCATGATGGACCGCATCGAGGCCATAATTTCAGGACCGGAGCAAGGGGCCGTGGGAATAATCAACATGGATCTGAACGGGCTCAAGCTTATAAACGACCACCGCGGTCATGAAGGCGGAGACCTTTATCTGAAGCACGCGGCTGATGTCATGAGGGGCATTTTCGAAAGCAGAGACCTGTACAGAGCGGGTGGAGATGAGTTCATTGCCATAGTCGAAGGGAAGACATATGAGGAATTCTCAGGACTGATCAATCTGCTGCGGGAGACGGAGGACCGGGACCCGGAGTTCAGTCTGGCCATCGGCTATTACTGGTCGGACAATGGCATCGAGGACTCAAAGACGGCCTTCATGAACGCCGACCGGAGCATGTATCTTGACAAGAGGAGATACTACAGCAGACACCCGGAGGAAGACAGGCGCAAACACTGAAAGTTAAACGTCTATAACGGGGTCAGGCCCCGTTCAAAGGAGGGTATGGGTATGAAAGAAAGACCGAAAAAAGACCGGCGCATCAGGACTTCGACTGCCAAGTTCCTTGCAGCGGGCGCTGTCATTGGCATCTTTGCCCTGACGTTCAGCTTTGCGTACGCATGGGGCGAGTATGACAAGCAGATCGAAGAGAGAGCCAAAGCCGATATATTCATGACGATCGACGCTCAGGACTTCGACGGGAAGTCTTTTACGAAAGAAGACCTTGCAGGCACAAAGCTCGTGGCCTATAACGTCTGGGAGACGACCTGTCCTGCCTGCATTCACGAGATGGGGGCTCTGGAGCAGCTGTCAGAAGGGTATGACCCGTCTGAATTCCGCCTGATTGGAGTATGCGCCGACGTTGAAAAAAACGGCGAACCTGATCCGGGACAGCTTGAAAAAGCCAGGCAGATAATCGGCGACGCGGGCGTGACGTACACCAATATCCTGCCGGACCGGGGGATGATGGATTTCTTTGATTCGACGATCCCGGGATTCCCGACGACATTCTTCGTTGACAGCGAAGGAAGAATAATCGACACAAGAGCCGGAGCGAATGATTATGAGGGCTGGAAGGCGGAAGTCGACGGCCTTCTGCAGAAGATGGACTGAAAACAAGGGGGGACTGAAGATATGAAGATAAAGGAAAAGAACAGAAAATGGATCACTCTCGGAGTCCTGGCCGTTGCGGTCTGCCTCATCATCGCCGGCATTGGCAGGGGAGAGCCTTCTGTCGTTCTTACCAAGGCGACCAGCATCTGCCTTCAGTGCATAGGACTGGACTAGGAGGATGCCATGGAAAAGAACGATAAGATGAAAAAACAGAGCCGCGTGAGGCTCTGGTTCCAGGCAGCCTGGTTCGTGCTGACCAACGGCTATGTCCGGGGTTATACCAAAGGAATGATATTCACAGGACCTTCCAAGGTCGTCTGCCTGCCGGGCCTCAACTGCTATTCATGCCCGGGAGCTCTGGGCGCCTGTCCGATGGGAGCGCTCCAGGCGGTGCTCGGCAATGTGTCCTACAGATTCTCCCTGTATGTCTTCGGCTCGCTGGCGGCCATGGGCGTCGTCTTCGGACGTCTCATATGCGGATGGATGTGTCCGTTCGGACTTTTCCAGGATCTGCTCTATAAGATAAAAGTAAAGGCAAAGAGGAAGAACCTGCCGGGACATAAGTATCTGAAATATCTGAGATATGGCATACTCGTGGTCTTCCCGATACTTCTGGTGACAGTGATGCTGGACGCGACCGGAGCGAGCATGCCGTGGTTCTGCGAATGGATATGCCCGAGCGGGATGCTGCTCGGAGCCATACCGCTGGTGGCAGTCAACGAGGGGCTCCGCGCTGCAATAGGAGCGCGCTTCTTCTGGAAGCTGTTCGTGCTGATCGCGGTCACGGTCCTGGCGGTATTCTTTTACAGGCCGTTCTGCAAGTACCTGTGCCCGCTGGGCGCGATCTACGGGCTCTTCAACCCGATCGCGAGCTATCGCATCGTCGTGGATACTGACAAATGCGTCTCCTGCGGCACATGTCAGAAAGCCTGCGGGATGGACATAAAGACGTTCGAGACTCCGAACAGCCCCGACTGCATACGCTGCGGGAGCTGCATGGCGGCGTGTCCTGCGGGGGCGCTTGAATCGACATGGCATAAGACCGGACAGAAGATAAAAAAACGCTGTTTCATCGATGACGGGGAACTGATCCCTGCGAAGCTCACGGCGGCAAAAGATGCTCATGCAGAAGATACAGCCGCGGCTGCGGAGGGAGCGGAGACAAAGACCGATTTCGGCCGCCGGGCCGTATTCCTCGGCATTCTCATGGCAGCAGCAGGCGCGAGCAGCATATACGTTGCCATACGCGGCGCGATACTGTCGCCGCTGATCGGTCATTTTACCATAGAGGCCTATCAGGACATGAACACTCTTACCGCGGTCATGGGCGCGCTGTGGGTCGCTGCCGCAGTGGTCATCTTTCTGACGGGCATCTATACGATAGCATACAGAAATGAGCGGGAGAGACTGCTCTCGGTCGATGAGAAGCTGAAGCTGGCGCACCGGGCGGCTCTCATAGGAGTCCTTGTCGGGATCATCGGGGTGGTACTCGATCTCGGCATGCTCATGACGTTCCTGACTCCGATGATAATGGATACGTTCATCTATCTGTGGATATCGGTGCTCAGGCTGCAGGTGAGGCGCATGTACAAGGACATGGCGGCCGGACAGAAGAGCGGGGCTTCATGGTGGATACTGAGCGTGATCAACATTCTGCTGGTCCTGACATCGCCGTGGCTGTTCTTCCTCCTCACGAAAGTAATACATGTCTAACGGGGTCAGTCCCCGTTAAACGTGTCTAACGGGGTCAGTCCCCGTTAGACATATTGAACCGGGCTCCGCTTCAGCTGCGGAGCTTTTTTGCTGTTACAGCAAGCACGCACTGGGACGAGAATATGTTGGTCGCAGTCACAAGGAAATCCAGTATGGATGTCAGCGACAGAATGACTGCCAGAGTAGCGTTGCCGAGTCCCAGCTGCGCGAAGAGTATCGCGAAGCTTGCGCTCATGCCTCCCGGCACAGGCGGGGCGGCGGCGGAAAGGACGATGCTCATCAGAAGGGCGGTCACTATCCACGTGACCGAGATCTCCGGAAGGCCTTCCTCTGCAGCGCTCAGCGATGCGTAAAGGAAGAGTATGGATACCGCGGGCTTATACAGGATCTGCCCGAAAGGAACGCCGAAGTTGGCGATCTTCCTGCTGACGCCAAGGTCGTTTATGCATGTCTGCACATTGTCCGAAAAGGCCGCGGACGAAGATGCAGTGGTTATCGCGATGGCAAACGTGGACGCGGTCTTCCTCCAGAGCACGTGCGGAGCCATCCTGAGTCGGACGCATGCCGCCAGGGTGTGAAGGATAAGCAGGACAGCGCATCCGAGGGCCGTAGCCCCGAAGAATTTGCCTCCGACGGCCAGACTGCCGAACTCGCTTGAAACTATGATATTGAACAGGCTCCCGAAAACGAAGGCCGGAACGAGCCTGCTGATGACGCTCATGATGCCGTCTACTATGAAGCCGAGCTGCTCGGTGAGATCGGCCACGCTCTGAGTGTCCTTGCCGACCAGCAGCATGGCAATGCCGACTATGACGGCCACAAAGAGTATCTGCAGCGTGTTGCCGCGTGAAAACGGCGTGAAGAGGTTGGACGGTATGATGTCGAGCACCATCTGATACAGTGCCGAAAAATCACCGGCCCCCTGAGTTTCACCGAACTTCAGGGAAAATATCGGAAGTCCCGCGATGGCGCCGGCCAGGGTCATGAGGCACAGATAGGCGCCGAACCTGAGGCTGAGCGTCCTGCCGACTTCGCTGAAGGTCGACGCGTCGCCCAGGCTGTTGATGCCCCAGACGACGGAGAGAAATACCATCGGTCCGGCAACAGCGTTGAGAAAACCCAGAAAAGTATTGATCAGCGGTCCGATTATACCGTCGTGAAGCACTGCGCCGACCGATGCGGGAGCTATGTTGACGAGCATGCCGAGAATTACGGCGGCTGCTATGGCGATGACGAGATGCAGACCTTCAGGGAGCTTCCTTTTGTCCGGCGTGAATACTACTTCATTCGCGCCGCGCCTGTAGCGCCAGCGGGGCAGCCTGCCCATGCGGGTCAGCGCGTTCTTCATCACGACATCCTCGTCGGAATTGTATTCCGTGTCAGTGAACGGGTCGGTCTTTTCTCCCGGAACAGTCAGACGGACCTTCTTTCTGCCGAGACTCAGCCCCTTATCCACATTAAAGAGCGCGTCTTCGCCGAATACGTTCCGGTAGTTCAGGAGGACTTCCTCCGCCCCCATCACGATGCGCAGCTGCTCCTTTGAGTCCAGCTTCCTGTCTTCGAGGAAGCTCCTTATCTCACCGCAGGCCTTCCCGATATCTTCGTTCGTTAATCTGTAGTTCATCTTTCCCTTTTCCCCTGTTTCTTTGCTTTGTGAAAATAATTATATCAATTTTCAGCGCATCCTGTCTCCCTATCATGCTGAAAATGGTATATCATATACAGGGGTAATGGAAGCTGACAGCGATACAGGAGGTCCGGCATGGATAATAAGAAGTTTTTTGACAAACAGTTTTTTGAGCTGAATCCCGATGATCTGGAAGGGGTCAGCGGAGGCGCATGGACCGGAGAAGAGACGGAGCTCTCCATGGTCTGTGCCGGATGCAGGGGTATCCGGAAGTTCATGAAGGACGAATGGGGCGTATGGCGCTGCACGGATTGCGGCGGCGATAAAACGATGAGGTGGCAGGACCTGTAGGCCGCTGCCGCAGACACATCGATCGGGTAATGAGACACCTTGCCGCGGCAGGGTGTTTTTACAAAAAAGGATAAGAAGAACATGAAGACTACCGGAAAACTGATGGGAGCGATACTCGACCTGGGTCGGGAGATGATGATCACCGGAGCCGAGGTATGGCGCGTCGAGGTCGGGAGATGATGATCACCGGAGCCGAGGTATGGCGCGTCGAGGATCTCATGGAGAGGCTGTTCGATGCGTACTGCTTCAAGTCCTGGGATGTATGGGTCATATCCAGCTGCGTGACGGCCACCGTGAGGACCTGGAACGACCGGGAATATACTGAGATAAGAAGGGTAAAAGACCGCAGCTACGATCTCGACAAGCTGGAGCGCCTTTACGAGCTGGCCGAGGAGACTATCGAGACGCCGACGAGCGTCGATACGATAAGGGCGAAAGTAGATGAGATACTCGAAAGGCCGGGCCTGCCGACGATACAGGTATACATCGCGGCCGCCATGGCAGGCGTGGGGTTTTCGTTCTTCTACAGCGGCGGATTCACGGATGCTCTGATCGTCGTGATCATGTCTATGGCGTTCACGGCTTTCAGCAGACGGATGGGCAGTCTCATGGACACCCGGCTGGCCTTCAACGCAGCAGCGGCTTTTATTATGGAAACGATCGCGCTCATACTGATGGCCGGAGGCATAGGAAGCGATATCGCGGCTGTCACGACGGCGGGCATACTCCTCCTCGCGAGCGGGATAGGCTTCGCCAGCGGGATAGGGGACTTCCTTCACGGAGACACACTCACCGGGCTGGGCGAAACATCGTCTTCGCTGATGGGCGCTGCGGGGATAGCCATAGGGATATACATTTCGATGATATTCTTCAGGGATTTCCTTAAGCACCATGTGGTGCTGGAGGGAGCGGCAAATCTCATAGCCGACCCCGTGACACAGCTGATCTCGTGCACGATCGGATGCGCGGGATTCGCTCTGATGTTCGGGGCAAGAAGGAGGGCTCTGATCTTTTCTGTGATCGGATCGTGCTTTACCTGGGTCGTATATCTCATTGCCGTGCACCAGATGCATTACAAATTCTTTCTCGCAACGATGATAAGCGCGTGCTTTATCGCCCTGTATGCGGGTGTGGTGAATGCGGCCACGAGGATCCCCGCGCCTATATTCCTGACATCGTGCGCGTTCCCTCTGCTGCCGGGTTCAAATCTGTACTATACCGTGTTCGGACTCGTATCGCGGGACATGGAACTGTTCCGCAGCCAGGGGATCAAAATGCTGCTGGTCTCGATAGGGATAGCGCTTGGCTTCATAATCGTCAGCAATTTCATACAGATAGTCAGAAGCATATATTTCCGCATAAACTGAGATGAGAAAAAAGTCAGACACTTCGCTCCTGCGGGGTGTCTTTTACAATAAATTCTATCGTGCTGTTCTGCTCGATCTGATCTATCATCTGCCTTTTGGCGCGGTTTCCGAGAGCAACGGAACCGAGTACGGGTATGATCGTATATTTGAGGACCTCGATGCGCGTCTGCATGAAGATGCTCAGAAATATGAAGGCCGAAGCGACAGCCAGCATTCCGATAAGCATGCGTCTGCTCACCTTTGATTCCTGACTGAAAGCTTTCTTTTCAGCGCTGACCCAGCTGCGGACAGCTTCCCGGAACCTTTCCTCATCCAGGGGAACTGAAGAGATGACTCTCATCCTGATGGCGTAGTCATGATTTGCAGGCGATACTTTTGAAACGATGTAACGCTTGACGCTGTCGCTGAATTCGCCGTCAGGACTGAAAGGCGTATACAGGGAATCCTCGTCTCTGACTATCAATGTGACCGTATCCGATGCATGCTGATCCATTACCCTTTTTCCTTTCTGATAGATACGGACAGCGCTCCTGTCATGCGGCATTTATCTCCGGATATTATAGCACGTGAACTTCCGTTTAGGTTTATTGCTACGGAACATATTTGTTGGTTATAATGGACACTGTATAAGCAGGGAGATTGCGGAATGAAAAAGATGAACTACAGGCGCAGGACCGGATGTCTGATAGCAGTATGGATACTGCTCTATTTTGCCGTGTTCTGCACGACCCTGTATTACGGATACGCCCGCAGCGTCGAGATCGCCGGGACGACTGTCAGGGAAAGCCTTACAAGAGTGAACGGATCTATCGAGGAGCTGATCGGCAACGAGGCCGGCATACGCAACAACTACGATCTGACGCGCGCAAACATGGGCCACATAATAAAGTACCTTCAGGATCATGATCTTGAAGAGAACGTCCCTGACAGCGGGCATCTCGAAAAATACGCCGAGCTGCTCGATGCGGATTACATAAGGATCATCGATCCGGAAGGAAAGACGGCAGCCACCTGGGGCGAAAAGATCGAGGACAAGATCGATCTGGATGTCACAGAAGAAGAGAATACTGCCAAATGGCTGACTTCCGGCGACTCCCTCGTGCCTCCGGAAGAGGATCTGACATTGTTCCAGGAGCCTCTTAAAGACGGCTACTCTCTCGAATACCAGGTGCGGAACGCCTTTACCAACACCGTGCAGAACGCAGCTTTTTCGTGGCGCGCGATACTCGGAGACATGAAGTTTGCCAACGAGGCTTATCTTATCGTCATCTCCGGTGACGGCACGATCCTGGTGCACCCTGATGACGACAAGGTCGGAAAGTCATACGACGCACTGGGCTTCAGATCTGAAAAGGATTTCCTGGGCTATTACGGGAAACCGAATTCAAAGGGGATAGCCTATCAGAAATCCTTGTTAAAACTGCTCGGCAGGGACAGCGCCGGTGATGTGCATAAGGAGGGCATCAATGTTATCGGCCGCGGATCCGGCTACATGAAGATGCAGGGGATGTATGTGATCTGCAACATGCCGGAAAACATGACAGCTTTCTACATAGGACAGCAGCGCGGCGTACTGGTCATATACGGGATAGTGTCATTCATTGTACTGTGCTACATACTGCTCACTTTCCGCTGGATGAGAAAACACGAATACACATCCTCTGAAGATGAAGAGGACAGTACCGGCAGATTCATGGGCTATGTATATGACAGAAACTGGGGCCGCCGGGCGGTCGCCTGCTGCATCATCATGCTGATCATCGGATTTGTCATGCTCGTGCATGCCGAGCTCCTCAGCAATACCTCGAGGACCAAGATAAGGCAGGCTCAGGCAAAGAAACTCAAAGAGAGCGTTGAGGTCCAGAACGAAGAGCGCAGGACGACTCTGGACGAATGGTATAACGACACGAATATTCAGTTGGTTCAGGCGGTCGCTTATGTGCTGAATACGGATGAAAAGCTTCAGACCAGAGAGGCGATACAGGAGCTCAGCGATGTGCTCGGTCAGCCGGGAATATTCATGTTCGGACAGGACGGGAAAACACGCGTCACAAATTCAGATCTGGACCATATCGATCTGTACGACAGCAGATACAGCCGCATGAGCGACACTTTTCTTCCTCTTCTCTACGGAGTGCCGTTCAGAGCCTCGACGCCGCTGACGCAGCAGCTTTCGGATAAGCAAAGGAGCGGAAACGATGAGGCTCAGGAAGGCGGGGACACGTCTCCAAAGGACATGGATTATGATGATGTGTACGATGAAAGCGTGCTCGCTTACGCGGGAGTGAGTGTCAGAAACAGCGAAGACCTGTGCGACGGCTGCGTCGGGATCTCGCTGGCGTCCCTGCAGGAACTCTGGGGAGACATAGGCTTTGACTATGATACAAGCAATACCTATGACACCGCTCTTGAACTGACCCACGGAGAAAACGGAAATAAAGTATCCATCACAACGAGCCAGATGAACATGATAGTCCTGATCCTGGTGCATCTTATGGTATGCTTCGTGGTATTCTGCTGCCTCGGCGTGCTGCAGACGGAAGGCGGGACGTCGTCTGCCGCTGCCGGACCGGCTCCTGCAGTACCGGCTAAGGCATCTGCCGGAAACGTACAGGAAGAAGAAGAACAGTTCCTGAGCGTATTCGGCAAGCAAAGAGACAAGCATTTCAGGGAACGATGGAACCGTGACGACACTCCTTTCGGACAGCGGACGCCGGAGCAGCAGATACTGTTTGTCGCAAGGATCATACTCTTCGCCATCTTCCTGTGGATAGTCGTCGTTTTCCTCAGCAAGGGACAGCATCTGGATGAAAACTCGATGATAAGGGATGTAGTCAACGGCGGATGGAAAAAGGGCATGAACCTGTATGCCCTCACAGCTGCCGAGATGATCATCGTTGTGGCCACGGTCCTCTGCATGGCGCTGCATGACCTGGTATATTTCATAGCGCGCTTCTCGACTCCGAGGGGCGAGACGGTATGCCACCTCGTATACAGCATGATAACCTATGCGACGGTGCTGGTGACTTTGTACTACACGCTGTCCGTGTTCGGAGTCCACACCAGCACCATACTCAAGGGCGCCGGTATCGTCGGTCTTGTCATAACGTTCGGAGCTCAGAATACCATATCCGATATACTGTCCGGAATGTTCCTGGTATTTGAAGATGTGGTGCATGTCGGAGATTTCGTAAAGGTAGGGGATGTATTCGGCGTCGTCAAAAACATCGGCGTGCGGATGACGAAGATACAGAGTTACGGCACGATCATCTCGATCAACAACTCGGATCTGAAAGCCATGCAGAACATGTCGTACGCAGACAGCAGGATCACCTGCAGCATCAAGATAGACAGCCGTGAAGACCTGTATCGCGTGCGTAAGATCATCGAACGCGAACTGCCTCATATCGATGCCATGTTCAGGGAGCCGGGATACACCACTACCGACATCTACTACAGAGGGGTATACGCTGCCGATGAGAGCGGAATAACGCTGTACTTCAGTGTGTACTGCCTGCCTGAACGCTACACATACGTGTTTACGAAGCTCAACGAGGAGATCGTTTCCATGTGTCAGCGAAACGGCATCCGCCTCGCAGTGAGCCGTTCGCTGCTGGAGCAGGAAAGCGGCCGGCCTGAAGAAAAACCGGAAAATGACAGGGAGAAAACGAACTGATGCAGCTGTATAAAGGAAGACCGGAGGATGAAGAGGGAAGGTCCGAAAAGGAGATGAGGGTATATGACTTCCTCGACAGCCTCGGAACAGAGTATTTCAGGATAGATCACGCTCCGGCGACGGGCGAAGATCCCGGACTGATGGATGAAATAGAAAGAACTCTTGACGCGAGGATATGCAACAACCTCTTTCTGGCCAACAGACAGAGGACCGAATTCTGCATGCTGATGATACCCTCGCACAAGAGGTTCAGAAGCAGCGACATATCGAAACAGGCCGGAAGGTCGAGGCTGCACTTCGCCGAACCGGAGTACATGCAGGAGATGATTGACTGCGCTCCGGGCTCGGCCAGCGTCATGGGGCTGATGAACGATACTGAAAAGAGGGTGCAGCTTCTGGTGGATGAAGACGTTCTGAACTCGGAATACATTGGCTGCCATCCGTGCATAAACACCTCGAGCCTGAGGATAAGGACGGAGGACGTATTCGGCGCATTCCTGAAAGCTCTCGGACGCGATTTTATGACAGTCCGCGCGGAATAAGGCAAAAGCTGTTTTTTCTGTTGACTTTACGCAGGCGCAAGATTAATATATTGACAGCATCCCGGAAACTGATTTTACAATAACAGTTTCCTTTTTGATGAGAAATCACAGGAGGTTTCAGTATGTTATTCCAGCTTTACAGCTCACATGCGGGAATGCAGCTTCTCGGCTGGCTTCTCGTATTCTGCGGTCTTATCGTCATGAACGAGCTCGGCCGCAGGACAAAGACAGGCGGCATGATCATTTTCGTGATCATCCCTGCGATCCTTACTGTCTATTTCATCCTCGCTCATCTCGGCATGTTCGGAGGCGAAAACAATCCGACAGTCGCCATCATGGACGGATGGTTCCACTACTTCAAGCTCTATGCCGCTGACATCGGCTGCGTAGGTTTCATGATGATCAAGTACAAGTGGGGCCTCGGCAAGAAGGACTGGTTCAAATGGTGGCCGTGGTTCATCGTTGCCGCAAACATCATGATCGCGAACGTATCCGACATGGAATCCTTCCTTGCCGCTTACTCCATAACAGGAGACTTCAGCGGAGCATGGTGGGCTTCCAACGAGGGCGTGTTCATCTACGGCGGATGGTGGAACCTGATCAACGCCATCGCGGGAATGATCAACATCTTCTGCATGACAGGCTGCACATACCTGCTCACTTCGAAGGACAGAAACAAGTCCGACATGATCTGGCCGGACATGACTATCTGGTTCATCATCGCATACGATGTATGGAACTTCGAGTACACTTACCTTAATCTGCCGACGCATTCGTGGTACTGCGGCGTTGCTCTGCTCCTCGCTCCTACATTCGCAAACGCGCTGTGGAACAAGGGCGCATGGATCCAGAACCGCGCCAACACTCTGGCCATATGGTGCATGTGGGCACAGGTGGTCCCTGCGTTCCAGCTTTCGAGCAGATTCGCGGCAGCTCTTCCGTCGGTATACGGCGGAGCTACACAGGCGGGCGTCACAGCCTACGACCTGTATAAGCCGGCCATCGAGCTCTACAAGGCGGGACAGGGCAAGACCGCTCAGGCGGGACAGATCATCGCCGACATGGGCATCACTGCCGATCCGAGGGCTCAGGGCGTCATCGCGATCCTCGCTCTCGTCATCAATGTTGTGGTAATGGCATTCATCATCCAGCGCTCCATAAAGATGGGAAAGAACCCGTACAGCAACTGCGTATGGGAAGGCACGAAGGACTTCGAGGAGGCTATGGCAAGAGCCGATGTATCCGCTTAG
>CADBFL010000085.1 GCA_902793875.1 uncultured Eubacteriales bacterium
GGCTTGTTGTCGCCGCCGAGCTCGTAGGCCGCTTCCTTCATCATGACGAGCTGGTTGCCGCCCACATCCTCCCAGCACTTTGCCGGGTCATAGTCGTAACGCTTCGGCTGCGTCGTTCCGAGCAGCCCGTCGATCTTTTCTATTATAGTGTTATATAGCTCCATATCTCTCCCTCACAGCCCTGAGCAACCATGGTGTAAAATCTGCTTTTCCGGCGGATATCACACAAAGCTGCCGGTCCTGTCAATAAACGAATCGATCTGTTGTGAAAACTCTGACCGATTGCACGAATCCCCCGCACTCAGTGCAGGGGATTCCTTGTAAGTGCATCTAGAATTTGATGTCTACCTCTTTGCGGTCGAAGATCTCATTTACTCTCCTGTAAGCCCACGCAAGGAGCTTCTGGTCGAGGTTTAGGAAATAGACCACGAAGAGTGTTCCTGTTGCCAGCAGGCAAACCTTGAACAGTGTTTTGAACAGCCTGCAGATGAAGCAACTCTTCTTTCTTCTGAATAAAAACATTACAGTTCTCCTTTCGGATTACTACTTAGCCTGTCCCTTCTGACGAGCGAATTCTGCAGCGCCGAGAGCTCCCATGAGCTGCGGGTCGGTCTTGAGGTTGATGACCTTGAGCTTGAGCACGTGCTCGATAGCGTCCTTGAGTCCGTCATTCTTGGCGCATCCGCCTGTAAGTGTGATGGAGTCAGTAGCGCCGGCCTTCTTTGCCATTACGAAGCATCTCTTTGCAACAGCCATCTGGATGCCTGCAGCGATCTCGTCCATCGGCTTGTTCTCGCCGACGAGCGTGATTACCTCGGACTCAGCGAATACTGTGCACTGCGCCGTGATAGGAATGACGTTCTTTGCGGTCAGCGACAGCTTCGAGAACTCAGGGAGAGTCATCTCGAAGGATCTTGCCATGGCCTCGTAGAATCTGCCTGTTCCGGCAGCGCACTTGTCGTTCATGGCGAAGTTCTTGACTGTTCCGTCTGTATCGACAGCGATGCCCTTGACGTCCTGTCCGCCGATATCGATGATAGCCTTTACGCTCGGGTCGGTCACGTGGACGCCCATAGCGTGGCAGGAGATCTCGGAGATGTTCTCGTCAGCGAACGGGACCTTGTTGCGTCCGTAGCCTGTTCCGATGAGGTACTCGAGATCCTTCGAGGACTTGAGACCTACCTTCTTGAGGACTTCGTCCATAGCCAGCTTGGCAGAAGCTTCGGAATTGATTTTGCTCTTGATGGTAGTATCAGCAACGATCTTGCCGTTCTCGTCAAGAATAACTGCCTTAGTATAAGTTGATCCTACATCACAGCCGCCATAATATTTCATAACTTTTTTCTCCTTTTATATATCGTTAAAAAAGTATTTGTAAGCCGGTTGAATTATATATCATTTCAACCGCATGTGAAACTGTTTTTTACCCATTAGTTTCCGAGACTATTGATGTCCGAGTGGCTGAGCGGCAGCCGGCACTTAGCGACTGGCAAGCAGCCGCATTGGCGACGATTCAACTGAGGAGCCGTCTTGCTGCGCAGACAGAGCTTAGTACCGCTGCGTTAAGCCGCGACGAGGCGAGAGCCGTACGCGAGGACTTCATATAGTCGAGGAACTCTATCGGAGGAGCTCAGCCTCCGGAGATCAAGGTTTCCGACCTCACGGCAACGCCGTATCAATCAGAGGAAACCTTACATGCCCAGTTCGTCGTCGAAGTCGCAGAGCGTCGGGTCTACAGGCTCAGCCTTCATGACCGTTCTCATGTACTCGTTGACCTTGTCTCTCATGGTCTTTCTGGAAACCGTTCTAGGGTCCATCAGGTCATGCTCGATCCAGATCATGTGATGATTCCTGTCTCTGCATGTGTCATCGAGGATACCCTGGAGCGTAGCCATGTTCTTGCAGGCGACGTTCTGATACATGATGATGATCTCAGCTCTCCAGTCTTCGACCTGTCTCCACATCTCGTCAACTACATTGTGGTAACCGCCGTTGGTATGTCTTCTCATTACCATGCGCTCGTAGAGTCTGGCGAGGTCCATGAGAGCCTCCTCCTTGTCCTCTGTCTCGAGCTTCTTGGTGAAGTTCAGAGATTCCATCTCGACGAGGATGTCGATGCCCCAGCAGTTTGCGAGCCAGTTGCTGAAGTTCGCATAGTAGTGGGCCGGGCAGGACCATACTATTCCTCTGTAGCGCATCTTGTTGCGCCACGCCTGCTCGCGTCTCTCGTAAGCCTTCATCATGATGTCGTTGACCTTTTCGAAGGTCTTCATGATGCGCGGATCCGCGCCGCCGTCCATCTCGTAGTTCCACTTTCTGAAGAGTTCGTACGAAGGCCCGATGATCTGCGGATAGTCGGTCTTGTTGACTTCCCACTTCTGCAGCTCGTAAGCGGTCTCCTCGTTGAAGCGCTTCATCTGTGTGAAGTAAGCGTCCCAGCTCCACTTCGCGCCGGTAACTTCCTCTACGAACTTGATGCAGCCCTTGATGTCCTGCACGGCATCCTGGGTCGTCTCTTCGTACTCGTATCTTACCGGGAACGTCAGGTGATATACCGGCAGATCCGGGAACCTTCTGCTCATGTAAGAGGATGCCATCGTCGAACCGTCGCAAGGCATCGAGCTCGAAATGAAGCAGGATCCCATGTGCGGCAGAGCGTCGATAACGAGCGCTCCGCACTCTGAACTCGGCACCGGGCAGGTATCAGCCGGCAGACCGAAGCTCTCTACAGCGTCGATGTAAGGCACGCATGTCAGCTGGTCGATCTCGGATACCAGGAATACAGGCATCAGCTGGTAAGGGATGCCCAGAAGATCCGGGAATCCGGCCATGATCTGTCCCATGGTCATCTCGTCGAAGAGAACGACCTTCTTGTTGAGCTCGTGCGAGTTTCCGTTCTTCTTGTCGCACTTGGCGAGGAATACCAGGTTCTCAGCTACATAGCGGAAGATGTCGTATGTCATGAGGTGGGACATCTTCAGAGCGCTGCCCTTCTGTCCGGACGTGTTCTTGTCCATGAAGCCCACGCAGCAGAAGTACGAGATCATCCATCTGTAGTAGAACGTCGAGTTCAGCGCAGGGATGAGGTCTCTGCTGAATGTAGTGAGCAGCATGAGCCACATCTTTCCCCATCTGTAGAAGTCGTACGCCGTATCCGCGGCGCCTCTCCACTCTCTTCTTACAGGGACCATGTCGCCCTTGCGGTAGAGCTTTCCGAGCGTCCTCTCTCCGTAGAGGAAGACTTCCTTCAGCTCTTCAGGGCTCATCTCGCTCGCCTGCTTCATCTCGAGAGCGCATCTGGCGAGGTCGTCTCTGCATCTTTCCACCTGCTTCGCGCAGAAGCCCTTCACGTCAGCCTCTTTTGTCATCTCGAAGATGATCTTGCCGACCTCCATGAGGTTCTTCCCCTGGGCCTTGAGGTCCATGTTGTCCTTGCAGCGCCAGAACGCAGGATTAGGGTATTTGATCTTTTTCTTTGCAGGAGCTTTTTTTGTCTTCTTTCCGACCGTCTCGGCAAGAGTGTTCATGATGCCGGTCAATTCATCAGTCAGTACCATTACTTCTTGCCTCCTTTCTTGCCTTTCTGGATCTTCTTGATCTCAAGCGATTCGACGAAGGCCTGGAATCTCGTTCTGAGCTGTCCGGAGCCCTTCGCATTGTACAGTCTGTCGATCGACAGCACCGGCCATCCGTATTCCTCCGACATGATGTGGCTGACCAGAGCTCTTTCGAATCCCCAGAAGTCGCAGTATTTCATCTGCTCGTAGATGATTCCGTCCGCCTTGAACTCCTTCGCGAGCCTGTCCGCAGTCTCTCTTCTCTGCAGGACCTTGTTGTCGGCGATGTAACGCGCGCACTCCGAAGTGTTCATGTAGTGACGTACGATCTGAGGCAGCGCGTCCTCCTTGTCGGAAAGCTCGATCACCTCTCTGCCCGGGATGGATCCGAAGCAGTGTCTGTCGAATACCACTCTCGCGCCCGCGTCCTCGATCATCTTCGTGAATTCCGGATCGTCGATCTCGGAGCCCACGATGCCGACTCTCGCTCTCGGAAGCTTCTCGTCCGGTTTTCTCTTCTTGAGCTCGGCGAGCGTCTCCTTGAGATAAGGCAGGATCAGATACTTCGGGCATGTGTAGGTGACGAGATTCAGTACGTGGAACTCGTAACCCGTGATCACCGGATTGTCAGCCTTTCTCATCTCACTGATCTCCTGGATGATCTTGCAGACTTCGTTGTGCTCCTTTACGGCCTTTCTGATGGCCTTGTCGGAGACATCCACTCCCAGGTTCTCATGCATCGCCGAGAGCAGTCTTGTCTCGAGCTGTCTCTGCATGTGATCGTAGGAGAAGTCCTCTGTCTTGTAAGGAACGTCCAGTATCGGCAGGAAGAAGTGCTCCTTGTCGTTGCATTTCAGGATACCGAAGTGCTCGTAGAATCTGTTCATCATCGAGCATGCATCGACTGCAGCAAGTCCGTCCAGGAATTGGAATCCTCCCTCGATAGCTCTCTCGAGCAGAGCGCGCGCATACTCGCAGACGTAGTTCGACATGTAATATGTAGAGATGTCGATCGATCCCGTCCTCGGAGCACGCAGTCTGACTGAAACGCATTTGTCAACGTTGAGGAGGACTTCAGGAATGTGGTAGCAGGTATATCCCATGATACACTTGCCGTCCTTCCTTGCCTGTTCCACAAGTTCGTTGTCAGCGTTGTCAAGAAGGCCCTCGAAGTAAATCAGATGCTTCAAGTCTTTCAATGTGCTAACCTCCCTCTCATTTGATATCTGCTGCGGCCGCGGGCAGCGCCCCGGCCATTATGACCTATTTTATAAGATCCATCTTTCTGAGAGCCTCGCGGGTCCCCTTCATGACCGGAGAATCCTCCGGCAGGTCGAACACGCTGACTCCCATGATATCGTTGTCGGCGTGGGTCCTGTCTTCAGGGATGTAAGCCAGGATCTCGGCCGATTCGATCTTTATGTGAGGAATGGATTCCTCTTTTACTCTGTTGACGATGGCCCCGCATTTGTCGTACATGACGAGCTCGTCGGCAACCTCCTTGATGGTATCCACCACCTTGCAGCCCTTGCGGCTCGGGTCCGTGATCAGGAAGAGATGGGTGACTTTCTCCATTACTCTTCTGTTGATCTGCTCGATGCCCGCTTCGCCGTCGATGATCACATAGTCGAAGTCTGCAGCCAGAAGGCTGATGACCTCCTTGAGGTAGGCGTTTACCTTGCAGTAGCAGCCGGCGGCCTCAGGCCTTCCGATCGCGAGGAAGCTGAACTTCTGCTCTTCGAGCATGGTGTCGAATATGCGGAACCTCGCCTCGTTGAGCATCTCGATGGCCTCCTTCGGGTGTCCGTCCTCTACGCTGTTGACGATCTTCTTGCGGATCCCGTCGAGCGTGTCGGTCGGCTCCACTCCGAGAGCTGTCGTGAGTCCGATCGCAGGGTCGGCGTCGATCGCGAGTATCCTCGCGTCAGGATATTCCTCGGTAAGTATCCTCACCATCGCCGAGGATATCGAGGTCTTTCCAACGCCGCCCTTGCCGGCTACTGTTAAAATTTTAGTATCGCGTTTTTCTTCCATATAGCATCAAACCTGTCACGCGCTTGCGCAGTTTTTCGTCAGAACAGAGATGTGACGATGTCCGTGTAGGCACTCGGGTCCTTTACCGGCAGGCCCGCGATCAGCAGCGCCTGGTTGTAGAGGACCTCGCACATCTTCTTCGCCCTCTCGGGATCGCCTGTCCTCGCCCTGTCGAGAGCCAGGAACGCGGCGTGATCCACGTTGAGTTCGAGTATGCGCTTCGCCTTCATCCCGAGTTCAGGATTGACGGCCGTGAAGTACTTCTCCATCTCGAAGGTGATCCCCTCTCCGCTCGAGAGGCATACCGGATGGGTCTTCAGCTTGGTCGTCGCCTTGACCACGTCCACCTCGTCGCCCAGAGTCTCCTTCACGAAGTCGAAGGTGTCCTTAAAGACCTTGTCGGCCTCTTCATCCTTTGCCTTGTCCCCGAGATCGTAGTCGCCGTCGATGACGGACATGAACTTCTTTCCCTTGTAGTCGCGGAACATGTCGGAGATGAATCCGTCCGTGCTGTCTGTGAAGTAGAGTATCTCGATGCCCTTGTCCTTGAGGATCTCTGTCTGCGGCATCTTGTCCACCGCCTCGAGGCTGTCGCCCGTCGCGTAGTAGATGTACTCCTGGTCGTCCTTCATGCGCTCCGTGTACTCGGCGAGAGTGACGAGCTTCTCCTCTGTCGAGGACCAGAACATCAGGAAGTCCTGAAGCTGCTCCTTGTTTCTGCCGTAGTCCTCCAGGGCGCAGAGCTTGAGCTGGCGCCCGAAGCTCTTGTAGAACTTCTCGTAGGTCTCGCGGTCCTTGTCGCGCATCTCCTCGAGCTTCGATCTTACCTTCTTCTCGAGGTTCTGCGAGATGAGCCGGAGCTGCCTGTCGTGCTGCAGCATCTCTCTCGAGACGTTCAGCGACAGGTCAGGCGAATCGACGACGCCCCTGACGAAGTTGAAGTGATCCGGCAGGATGTCTTTGCACTTCTCCATGATCAGCACGCCCGAGCTGTACAGCTGCAGGCCGCCCGTGAACTCATCCGTGTAGTACTTGTCAGGCAGCTTCTCGGGGATGAACATCAGAGCGTCGTAGCTCACCATTCCCTCTACAGAGGCCGTGATGACCTCGAGCGGCGACATGTCGTCCTGGAAGGTGTACTTGTAGAACTCGTCGTACTCCTCCTTCGTGACGTCGGCGCGCTTGCGCTGCCAGAGCGGGACCATCGAGTTGAGGGTGTCGTATTCGTATACTTCCTCGTACTCCGGATTCTCCGGATCCGAGCCCTCCTTGACCTTCGGGTAAGGCATGAGCATCTTTATCGGGAAGCGGATGTAGTCGGAGTACTTCCTGACCAGCTTGTATACAGGGTATTCCCTGAGGTACTTGCTGTATTCGTCCTCCTCCTCGCCGTCCTCGCGGATGTGCATGATGACATCCGTGCCGTGGCCGTCTCTTTCGGCTTCCCCGATCGTGTAGCCGCCCGCGCCCTCGGAGACCCATCTCCAGGCCTGATCCTCGCCGTACTTCTTCGTCACGACCT
Organism: uncultured Eubacteriales bacterium; assembly: GCA_902793875.1. Lineage (GTDB taxonomy): Bacteria > Bacillota > Clostridia > Peptostreptococcales > Anaerovoracaceae > Crickella. The sequence continues at coordinate 7,114 of CADBFL010000085.1, forward strand.
CGACCTTGTCGGACACCATGAACGCCGAGTAGAATCCCACTCCGAACTGTCCTATGATGTC
>CADBFL010000086.1 GCA_902793875.1 uncultured Eubacteriales bacterium
GGCGAGATCGGCATCGGGGCCTTCAAATCGATGAGCAATAAAGATAAGATCACATCGATAACGATAAATAAAGGCATCACAACGATAGGGAAAAATGCTTTTGAGGGAGCGACGGCCTGTGATGCGCTGATCCTTCCGGCCACTCTGAAATCGATCGGAAAAGAAGCTTTTTACAACTGCTTTGCGCTGAAAGCAGTCAAGTTGCCGGATTCTCTGGAAACGATCGGAGAAGCTGCGTTCTACAACGATAATATCGAAACAGTAGTTATACCGGCCGGTGTGACTGAATTCTACTGGGATGCGTTTGGCAGAGAGCCGAGCAAAGGCAGCCTGAAGAAGATCACGATCAAAGCGCAGGATGTCACGATCAGACAAAGAACAGAAACTTCAACTTATAATACTCCAAGCACCATAACGACTGCGGGACCGATCGGAGGCGGGTATGATTATGAGTTCGCGTGGACAACGAAGATCCCGGGACGCGCTTTTTCAGAGATAGGTGTCGGCGGGGAGAACAGCCTGGAAAGAGTGGTCATACCGGATACGGTGACAGAGATCGGAGAAAATGCGTTTTACAAGGCAAAGAGAATAAAGTCTGTTGACTTGCCTGCCGGATTGACGGCCATCGGGGAATACTGCTTTGCTGAGATGGCGATAAGCTCCATCGACCTTCCTGACGGAGTGACAGTGATCCCGGACTATGCTTTTGAAAACACTGCTTCACTTGGCACGCTGCCGGTTTCCGATTCCGTGACAGAGATCGGTTATGCGGCATTTCACGGATGCACAGGCCTGGACAGCATCACGATACCTGACTCGGTGGAAACGATCAAGGGCGATGCGTTCTATGCCTGCAGCCTGAGCGACGTGTCAGTACTGAATCCTTCATGCGCTATCAGGGATGATGTAAATGTGTTTAATAATAACGGCGGCAGCAAACCGAATATCAAAGGATATGACGGATCTGCCGCGCAGTCCTATGCAGAGAAATACAGCTATACATTTGAATCGCTTGGGCCTGCGCCTGTGAGCATCAAAGATGCAAAGGTCGTTCTTTCGGCGTCTTCGTATACCTACAACGGAAAGATCCGCAAGCCGGTGATAAAGACCATCGGCGGAAGATCGCTCAAAGAAGGTACTGATTACACTGCAAAGTGGTCCAATGCTTCGTCAAAGAATGCAGGATCATATACCGTTACGATTAAGGGAAAAGGGAAATACATCGGTACGACAAAGGCGTCGTATAAGATCGTCAAGGCCGCCAATACGCTGTCGGTAAAAGGCAGGACCGCTGCAGTCAGCTATGGCAAACTGAAGAAAGGGAACCAGACGCTTACGGTCGGCAAGGCCATCACATTCAGTAACAAAGGACAGGGGACCAGGACATACAAACTTGTTTCCGCGAAGAAGGGCAGCAAGAGCTTCATCAAGAAATTCGCTGTCAATAAGAAGAACGGCAGTATCATTGTCAGAAGAGGCCTTCAGAAGGGTACGTACAAGGTCAGAGTCAACGTAACGGCTGCCGGCGGCACCAACTACAAAGGCGCTGTAAAGCCTGTGACAGCGACCGTAATAGTCAGGTGATGAATGTTGAAACTGTTTCTCGATGACAGAAGGAGCGCTCCGCGCGAAGCAGGATATGTGTCCGCAGACGATTACGCGGACTTCCTTGCGTTGCTCGATAAGTACAGGGACTGCCTGGAGCTGGTCGATCTCGACTACGATCTGGGCCGCGACAGCTTCTTTTCGGGCCTCGACGCCCTGAGATACATGAAAAAGCACGGCATGTCGCCGGCCCGCATAAATGTGCATTCGACGCACATCACCGGAAGAGATCAGATGATCAGATACGCAGAGACCAACTTCCCGGACGCGCTGGTCACAGGAGGGGAGAGCGGGTTCTGACGCGCTTTGTGAAATCTGCCGGGACCGGATGCTGCGATGACAGCGTCCGGTTTTTTGTTTGCCTGAAACCACTTTCGTGCGTCTTTTTCAACGTTCATGCATATCGCATTGCAACTTATGCGTAACCAAAGTAGAATGCCGGTAAAGACAGTACAGGCCGGCATCACGGACACGCCGGCCACCGGCGGGGAAAGCGGACGGTGATAATGCGCATCATGCGGACAGAGCAAAACCGGATCTTACGATGAGGCGGTGACGTGGAACGTGCTGAAAGAACTGCCGGTATCTCTGAAGTGACACCGGCGGAGACATGACGGGATAAAGAGAAACGCAGAAGTAAGGATGCATGACATGAAAAAGATCGGATCGAAAATAAAAAGAAAGACGGTATTCATCGCGGTGATCGCCTCTCTGCTGATCGCCGGTCTTTCAGTATATGCAGCTGCGAATCTTTCGGCTGCTGAAGACAAAGGCAGGGCCATGCGCATGAAAGCGGCCGGCATCAGGAACGGTCATTATATACACATCGGAGAAACGAATGCGGCGCATGAGGGCACGATTTATAAAACCGGCGACGATCCGCGGATGCAATGGCGCGTGCTGGATGTTGAAAAAGACAATGCGGGAAATTCCGGAGCGATATTCATGATGACGGAAAAACTGATCGGTCCGGAGGCGCGCTATGCAAAGGACCACGACAGCAAGATGTGGAATCAGTGCAACAGAAGGGGCTGGTACAACGAATTCGAGGTCAATGTTTTCTCTGAGGCCGAACAAAACGCCATCCGTCATATCACAAAAAGGGACTATTCAAAATACATCGGCATCTATGAGTTCTGTCAGGATATTTATGATCCGTTCCAGCAGCAGCACATGGCTTACTGCTACAGATACAAGTATTACACATACGATGACCAGATGCAGAACCAGGGAGTTTTCCCGATGTCCTATCAGGAACTGTATGATTATTTAGGGACGGGCAGCGGAGGTGTGACCAAATACAGGCATCTTCCGCTCGAATACCAGCTGCGTTCCCCTGTATGGGGCGAGTTCTATGAACTGATCGTTATGGATACAGCCCCTGATGTTCCCGGGCCGGATGACACGGGGGATGATACTGACGATGACGATGAGGATGAGGAGGACGACGATGACGATGATATCGTTAAAGAGGATTATCACAACTCATACGATCTCGCAGTCGTAGATCCTTATGGAACTCATCGTATAAACAGAAGCGGCGGCCTGAGTATCGGGGACTGCAGAAGCAAAGCCAACACCAGACCGTGCATGAACATCAACCAAAGCAGCATACTCTTCTCGAACAATCTCGAAATGAAAGAGCACTTACCGCTGGGAAAACTCTCCCCGGTGAAAGAGTCCTCCGGCAACAGTTGGGAACTGACTCTGGAAGACCCTGCGCACAGAGGATTTTCTGCTGCTGTCATAAGTTTCTCAAAAGACACTGATGTCGCGACGATCGCGGTGAGCGGTGCAAAGACGGGGCAAAATGAGTATATCTCGGCGATCATAGCGGATGGCGACCAGATACTCTGGTACGGCCGTATAGCAGACTGCAAATCGACAGCGCCTGAAAGCATAGAGGTGAAGTTCGATGAAGACATGCTCGATGCGCTGGATGGCGAGGACTGCAGATTCTATGTTTTCAGCGAAAAGTGCAGAGGTTATAGACTGACTGATTACGCCTCTCCTCTTGATTACATAGACATCTACGAAATGAATCACAGCACGGTCACATTCGATATGAACGGTCATGGATCTCCGTGTCCTGAGCCGCAGTCGATCAGGGACGGAGGAACGCTGGCAAAACCGGAAGATCCGGCCGAGCCGGGCTACATATTCGGAGGCTGGTATACGAGTCCTGAATGCAAAGACGGTGATAAATGGGATTTCGACAACGGCGCGGTGAATGGGCCGTTCACTCTGTATGCGAAGTGGACTCCCGTACAGTACAGGATAAACTTTGACAAAAACGGCGGAAACGGTACGATGCAGCCGCAGAACCGTACATACGGAGAAGGAACTCCGCTGCCTGAATGCGCCTTCGAACCTCAGGACAGATACCATTTCACCGGCTGGAACGAAAAGGCTGACGGAAGCGGCATGATGCACTACCCGGGAGACACCGATGACCTGTCAACGGAAGAAGGCGCCGATGTGACTCTGTACGCCCAGTGGTCAGACAAATATAAGGTCGGTTATTCTCTGAACGGACACGGGATCCCTCTGCCGCCTGACGTCGAGATCGGATATCCGTGGATACTCGAAGAGCCGGAGAGCCCGAAGGAAACAGGGTATATATTCGGCGGCTGGTATACGAGTCCTGAATGCAAAGACGATGAAAAATGGGATTTTGACAAGCCTGTCCAGGCGGACATGGTCCTCTACGCGAAATGGACTCCGATCACATATACCGTGCACTTCGACGGCAACGGCGGAGAGGGGATCATGGACTACCAGGTGCGTGTTTACGACAGCGGAGAGCCTCTCCCTGAAAACGAATTCACATACGACGACTATCACATCACAAGCTGGAATCTGAAGAGAGACGGATCAGGCAAATCATATCCTCTGGATTTCACCGGCAATCTGGCAGACGAGCAGGATGCCGATGTAACACTGTATGCGCAATGGGAGCATTCGTATACGGTGCATTTTGATGCGAACAACGGCAGCGGGAAAATGGCTGATCAGGAACGCTGCTACAGTGACGGTCTGTCACTTCCTGACAACGGCTTTACACGTGATCACTACACATTCGAAGGATGGAACACCAGGGCAGACGGCAGGGGAACGCCTTATCCGGACGGCTACACCGGTGACATCCGGTCTAAGGACGGTGAAACGGTAACACTCTTTGCGCAGTGGATGGGCAACAGATGCACGCTGCATTTCGACGCCAACGGCGGAACGGGCGAGATGGAGGATCAGAAGCGCATCTACGATGACGGTCTGAGCCTTCCGCCTGCAGCCTTCACACGCGACAAATATACATTCTTAAACTGGAACACCAGAAGAGACGGCAAGGGGGACTCCTATCCGGACGGCTACACCGGCAATGTCTTTACTGATCAGAGTTCAATGACTCTTTATGCGCAGTGGGGCAACGATTATACCGTTCATTACGATCCGAACGGAGGAACGGGAAACATGGCTGATCAGGAAAGGCACCGCGGCGACGGGCTTGCTCTTACGAAGAACAGCTTTACGCGCGACGGCTATGCCTTTGTCGGATGGAACACAAGGCCCGGAGGAAGAGGCAAGAAGTATAAGGATGAGGATAAGGCTGATCTCACCGACAGAGCGGAAAAGACAGTTACGCTCTACGCGCAGTGGGAGAGAGCTTATACGATACACTACGATCCGAACGGCGGAAGCGGCGATATGGGTGATCAGCTCCGTTATGAAAATGACGGCAGGACCCTGTCAAAGGTCGGGTTCGGGAATCAGCACAGAGCATTCGAACAGTGGAATACCCGCCCTGACGGCAAAGGCACCTCGTATGCCGATGAGTCCGGAGCGGACATCCCTGCGGAGCCTGGCGGAACCGTCACTCTGTATGCGCAGTGGAGGGGCTCATTCACTGTTACTTTCAATACAAATAACGGGTCCATGGAGAAAGAGTACGAAAGAACGACTGACGGATACGGACATGTCAGATTCCCTGATGATCCTGAACCGGCAGATCCTGAAGAAAGCTTCTATGGATGGTACACTCAGAGAAGCGGAGGCATAAGAGTCGGAAGCGACGCATGTTTCGGCGCGGATACCGTTTTATACGCGCATTACAGAGGCCTGTACAATCCGCCTAAAAACACTGCGCGAACGATCACTTTCCATCCCGAACCTGAGTATGCTGACATAATTCCGTATCCGGAGAACAACAGGATGACCACCAGTGATACCGGACTCATCAGCAACATGCCTGTCGCAATGATCGACCGCAATGTGTTCGGCGGATGGTATACCATGCCCGGCGGAGGCGGCATAAGAATCACCGATGGAATGGTCATCTGGGAGGATATAGATGTCTACTCATACTTCTGTACATACTGCGTGTTCTTTGACGGCAACGGCGGAGAGGGAAGTATGGAGGAACAGCTGCGTTCCGACGGCGACGGCAAGACGCTTCCTCTGAATGAATTCACCAGAGACGGCTACAGATTTACGGGATGGAACACGGAAAAGAACGGCAGCGGAGAGGCTTATCCGGATGGCTATCTTGGAGATATCGGTCTTCCGGGCTACACTTACGGTTACCAGACACTGTATGCGCAGTGGGAACCGCTGGGAGTACTGCCGAGAGCCGCGTTCTTCGATCTCAACGGTCACGGCGACAGCCGGCCGCCGGCTCAGATCGTCGGCCGTGCGCAGAAATGGAAACTCAGCGAACCTGACCCTGATCCGTCAGCAAAGGGATATACCTTCACCGGATGGTACAGGGATGAGGATTGCAGGGAAGAGTGGGATTTCGACAATGACAGTCTGGAGCAGCTCGTGACGAGACTGTATGCAGGCTGGGAAGCATCCGCATACACTGTAAGCTTCCGGGCGAATGAACCGGACGGGAAGACCGCAGACGGGAGCATGAAAGATCAGACCCGAAGCTACGACGACGGACAGGCCCTGACAGCCAACGGCTATGCCATATCGAGTGATGAATCGTACGAAGAATTCACCTTCGGCGGATGGAACACGAGAAAAGACGGCAGCGGCGATGCTTTTGCAGACGAAGACACGCAGAACATCACCGATGTGAACGGAGCAATGGTCCCTCTCTATGCGCAGTGGAACAGGGCGCAGATAACTACCGCATCTCTTCCGGAGGGAAGGAGATGTCTGGAATACAGCGCGTCTCTGTCTCAGCAGGGCGTCGAAGATCCTGCCTGGAACATCGTTTCGGGCGAGCTGATCGAAGGGCTGACATTCTCGGACGGAGTCATATCCGGAACGCCTCTACAGGCTGAAACAGGCCGCGAAATCACGGTGCAGCTGAAAGGCAAAGCTGCCGGAACGGGAGAAGCCATAACGCTGACAAGGGAGCTCACGCTCAGCATACTTGAACAGGAGCCTGTCCAGGTCGTATTCGATACGAACGGCCACGGCAAGGCGCCTGATCCGGCTCTCGCGGTCGCCCCTGAATGGAGGATACCTGAGCCTGATCCTGCTCCTGAGGAAGAAGGCTATACCCTGGAAGGATGGTACACTGACACTGAGTGTACTGACGGCAATAAATGGGACTTCAGCAGCAAAGTGACGTCCGATATGGTGCTCTATGCCGGATGGACGCCGAACCGGTACACAGTGAATTTCGAACCGGGCAAGGGAAGCGGAAGCATGGATGCCCAGAGCCGTGTCTACGGCGACGGCAAGGCTCTGCCTGCCTGCACATTTGCACCGCCTGCATTGGCAAACGGAGCTGTCTTCAGGGAATGGAACACGAAGGCGGACGGCAGCGGCAAGAGCTTCGAAGACGGCAGCACGCAGGATATCGCGACGGGCGGAGCGGTCACGCTTTACGCCCAGTGGTCCGAATCCAGAGTGGCGGTGTTCAGACTGAACGGCCGCGGCAGCGGCTGCCCGGCCCCGCAGATCCGGGGAGTCATGCACGGGTTCAAACTTGAAGAACCGGCTGAACCGGAAGCGGAGAGCGGATATGTGTTTAAAGGATGGTATCTGAGCGCCGAATGCAGACCTGATGAGGAATGGGACTTCGATAACGACAGCCTGACTAAACCGCTTACTGTCCTCTATGCCGGATGGAAACCGGTCGAATATACCGTCAAGTTTGATGCAAATCCGCCCGGCAAAGGGCTGACTGTCGAAGGCAGCATGGAAAATCAGGACCGCGTCTTCGATGACGGAAAGTCTCTGCCGAAGAATGCGTACAGCATAAGTGACGAAAATGACCCGGGCAAAAGCTTCATCTTCACCGGATGGAACACGGAGGCGGACGGCAGCGGCGATGCTTTTGCAGACAAAGACACGCAGAACATCACCGATGTGAACGGAGCAAAGGTCCCTCTCTATGCGCAGTGGAACAGGGCGCAGATAACGACGAGCAGACTTCCGCGCGGTACGCAGGGAGAAGCTTATTCTGCCGCCCTCACGCAGATGGGCCTGACACATGTATCGTGGAGGATCAGCAGCGGAAAGCTCCCAGAAGGGATGAGCCTTGACGGCAGCACCGGAGTGATATCCGGCACATCGGACCAGGCGGGGACATTCAGTTTCACCGCTGAGGTCAGCGGCACGGACATGATGGGCGGTTTAACAACGCTGTCAAAGGAGCTTTCGATCACGATCAGGCAGATCGATCCGGAGCCGCTGGTCATCATGTTTACCGGGGGCATGAACGGCATATGGACAAAGGGCGGCAGTGACGGCTTGAAGTTCAGGACCAACGGACCTTTTGAGATGTTCGTGAGCCTTGATGTCGACGGAAAAGAACTTGTGAAGGGCTCTGACTATGAGGCCGCATCCGGCAGCACGCTGATCGATCTGAAGCCGGCGATGCTTGAGAAGCTGTCTGAGGGCAGTCATATACTGACGGCGCACTACAATGACGGGCAGGAGCCGTTCACGCAGTTCACCGTCGCCGGCAGGTCTGAACCTCCTGAACCTGACGATGACGACGACGATGACGAAAAAGACAAGCCAAAACCTGACAATGGTGATAATATAAAACCATCACCGGATAATGACGACGGCTCATCTCCGGGCGGAAAGTCCGGGCGCAGGGGAGCAGCGACAGGAGATGAAGCGCATGTCGCGCTGTGGACCGCGGCTCTCGCTGCGGCGATGATGCTCATGGCCGTACAGGCGGCAAGGACAAAAAGACGCAAAAACAAAAGATGATGCATCCTGTAAAACACTTCAGAACCATAACCGAACACAGGAGGCTCGTCCGCAGCTACTGTCTGCGGCTGGGCCTCGTGTGGCAGGGGCTCACTCACGATCTGAGCAAGTATTCCCCTGTCGAGTTCTGGCGCGGCGCGAAGTACTATGTAGGCTACAGGAGCCCCAACGACATCGAGCGCCGCAGCACCGGGGTCTCGAAAGCCTGGCTGCACCACAAGGGAAAGAACAGGCATCACTTCGAGTACTGGATAGACTACATAATAAATGAGGACGGCTCGGTCGGCTTCGGCGGCAATAAAATGCCGAAGAAGTATGTCGCGGAGATGTTCTGCGACAGAGTGGCCGCCAGCAGGATATACCTCGGCGACAAGTATACCGACGCCGCCCCTTACGAATACTTCATGAAAGC
>CADBFL010000087.1 GCA_902793875.1 uncultured Eubacteriales bacterium
ATATTTCCATAAACGGTCGCAACGGTTGACTGAAAGACCCGATAAAGATAAAATACGGTTGAAACGAAATATCCATTGCGAGATGCGGCAGAAGCATAAAACAGCAGCAAGCGATTGGGAGGACAGGGATGTGATGACGGTAAAAGAACTGAAGAAAAGGAAGAAAGAACTCGGCTATACCAATGCGATGGTCTCGGAGCGTTCCGGAGTGCCTCTGGGAACGGTGCAGAAGATATTCAGCGGAGCGACAAAGAATCCTCGGATCGATACGCTGGAGGCCATTGAAACAGCACTGAAGGAAACGCTTCCGTTCGAGTTCAGATACGACGTATCCGCTTTCCGTGATCATGTCGCACAGGATATGGCGGATTATATACCGGTATCAGGTGAGATGCAGGACGGCGGAGCGAGACCGGCAGCTTCGAGGGTGGACCTCTGGAAGCCATCAGCAATACCTACAGAACGCTGGCCTAAGCAGGGCTCCTATACAACGGACGATTATTATGCCATACCGGATGAGCTGAGAGTGGAACTGATAGACGGATGTATTTATGATCTCGGAAGTCCCAATGTAGCCCATCAAAGGATAGTCTTCAACCTTGCAAAGGCGTTCGACAGATGCACAGAGGAGCAAGGCCGCGAATGCGAAGTATTATCCGCTCCTCTGGATGTCCGGCTGGACAGAGACGACATGACCATGGTGGAGCCGGATATCATTATTGTGTGTGACCCGGGGTGGGAAGGAGACGAAACATATTATGACGGAGCGCCGGAGCTGATAGCAGAAGTTTTGTCGCCCTCGACGAGAGACCGGGACTGCACAATAAAGCTCCGCAAATACATGAATGCCGGGGTGAAGGAATACTGGATCGTCGACCCGAAGAACATGAAGGTGCTTGTCTATGTGTTTGAAGAAGATCCCATGCCGACGCAGTATTCGTTCGATGATACGATATCGGTCGGCATATCCGGAGGCAAGTGCAGTATCGACTTCAGTAAGATAAAAAGGAAGCTGAGCAAATGAAGCGGCCGGGTTTTACTTTTGCAGAGCGCCGTAGTAATATCTCTACAGTAGGGAGAGAAGAAGCATGACTAAACTGAACAGTAAAACGGAAATAGATCTTATCGGAGTGCAGATCGACTTCGGCGCCGCGCAGAAAGGCGTCGCTATGGGACCGCTTGCCATAAGGTACGCAGGCCTTGCTCAGGATCTTGCGGAGATCGGATATACCGTCCACGACAGGGGCGACATAATACCGCCTCCTGACGGCATGAGCCTGCGCCACATGATAAGGTTCGAACAGGTCAACGCCACCAATAAGCAGCTCTACGACGCGGTCTCGGAGACTCTGACAGAGGGCCACTTTCCTCTCGTGCTCGGAGGAGACCACAGCATTGCGGCCGGCAGCGTGTCGGCGGTGGCCAAACACTACGAGCCGCAGGGAGAGATAGGCGTCATCTGGATAGACGCGCACGGAGATTGGAACGACGACAACTCCACGATCAGCGGCAACATGCACGGCATGCCTTTTTCCGCTGTATGCGGATGGGGCCCTGACAGCATGGTGGACTTCGGACAGAAGCCGCATTTCGTGCCGACGAAGCACTGCGTCCAGGTGGCGGGCCACGACTTTGACGTAGCCGAGGCCGCCAGGATGAAGGAGGCGGGCATGAACGTCTTCCCTATACATGACATAGACAGGCGCGGCATGAGCGAGGTCATGAAGGATGCTATCAGGATAGCCGGAGAGGGCACGGTCGGCATCCATCTCAGCTTCGACGTGGACGCGATCACTCCGGAATACGCGCCGGGCACCGGTACGCCTGTAGAGAACGGCATAACCGCAAGAGAGGCCTTCCTCGCTGTAGAGATGCTGGCGCAGTCCGGCAGGCTGATCTCGATGGACCTTGTCGAGGTGAACCCTATACTCGATGACAAAAACAAGACGGGGCGCATGGCTTCCGAGCTGATACAGCTTGCGCTGGGCAAAGCAGTCTACTGATATATTCAGGTACTTTACATTGTACGAAAAGCCAAACATCCGCTAAAAAACATAAAAAGATAATAACAACATGTTGACACGATACCCTGTCCCGACTACAATATATAGTGTTCGGGACGGAAGGGTATTTTTTACGCCCCAAAAAGAGAGAGGTAACAATTACAACTAAATACATAAAGTAAACAAAGGAAAACTGAGAGATGAACAGCATTATCAAAAGAGACGGCAAGGAGATGCCTTTCGATGAATCCAAGATCTTCAACGCCATTTACGCCGCCAATAAGGCGGTCGACGGCGAGAGGATGTCGAGTATCGATTTCACCTACCTCACCAAGAAGGTCGTAGAGCAGCTCGAGGGGGATACCTGCACAGTAGAACAGGTACAGGACATCGTCGAGCAGATGCTCATCAAGTACGACTATGAGAAGACGGCCAAGGCCTACATCCTCTACCGCGCCGAGCACGCAAAGATCAGAGAGGCCGAGTCCGATCTGATGAACATCTACAACGAACTGACATACTCGTACTCCAAGGACGCGGATATCAAGAGAGAGAACGCAAACATCGACGGCGATACATCGATGGGAACCATGCTCAAGTACGGTTCCGAGGGAGCGAAGTACTTTGTCGACAACTATGTGTTGCCTAAGGATATCGCCAAGGCTCACATCAACGGAGACATCCATATCCACGACAAGGACTTCTACATGCTCACAGAGACCTGCTGCCAGATCGACCTTATCAAGCTGTTCAAGGACGGATTCTGCACGGGACACGGTTATCTCAGAGAGCCTCAGTCGATAATGAGCTACGCTTCTCTGGCGTGCATCGCGATCCAGGCAAACCAGAACGAGATGCACGGCGGACAGTCGGTACCGAACTTCGACTACTCGATGGCGCCGGGCGTCGCAAGGACATATGTCAAGGAGTTCTACTCGGCCCTGACCGAGATCGTGGCCGCAAAGACAGGAGTGCACTACGCCGACGCCAAGGATCTGACGGACAGGATCAGAGCGGGTTCGCCGGCGCCGACCATCGAGACGAACGGTTCGTACGGCGAAGTGCTCGGAGAATGGTTCGACAGAACAGGAGAGGCAGGCGGACTCACAAGAGAAGAGCTCGTCGGATGCGCTGAGCAGGCTTCGGAAGCTGCATGGGCGAGGACGGACAAAATGACCTACCAGGCAATGGAGGCCCTGATCCACAACCTCAACACCATGAACTCGAGAGCCGGCGCGCAGGTGCCGTTCAGCTCGGTCAACTTCGGAACAGACACGACCCCTGAAGGCCGCATGGTCATAAAGAACTTCCTTCTTGCCACAGAGGCAGGGCTCGGAAACGGAGAGACTCCGATCTTCCCGGTATCGATCTTCAAGGTCAAGGAAGGCATCAACTTCAACGAGGGAGATCCTAACTACGATCTCTTCAAGCTGGCGGTAAGGTGTTCCGCAAAGAGGCTCTTCCCTAACTTCAGCTTCCTCGATGCGCCTTTCAACAGGAAGTTCTATAAAGAAGGCGACTACAATTCAGAGGTCGCATACATGGGATGCCGCACCAGAGTAATGGCAAACAACTACGACCCGACCAAGGCCGTCGTATGCGGAAGAGGAAACCTCAGCTTCACATCGATCAACCTGCCGAGGATCGCGATCGAGGCGAACAGAGACTTCGACGTCTTCTACAAAAAGCTCGATGCGATGATGGAGCTCGTATCCAGGCAGCTGCTTCACAGGTTCAAGATCCAGTGCAGCAAGAAGGGCCGCAACTATCCGTTCCTGATGGGACAGGGCATCTGGATCGACTCCGATGAGATCGGCCCTGATGACAGCGTTGCCGAGATCCTGAAGCACGGAACGCTTTCGATGGGATTCATCGGACTCGCCGAGACCATGAAGGCTCTGACAGGCAAGCATCACGCCGAGGACGAGAAGGTCAGAGAGCAGGCTTTCGAGATCGTAAAGCACATGAGAGACTTCGTCGACAGGAAGAGCGCCGAGACAGGACTCAACTTCACGCTTCTGGCGACGCCGGCCGAAGGACTCTCGGGCAGGTTCGTCAAGATCGACAGAGAAAAGTACGGCAAGCTCGAAGGGATCACCGACAGGGATTACTACACGAACTCATTCCACGTTCCTGTGTATTATCCGATCGGCGCATTCGAAAAGCTGGATATCGAGGCTCCGTATCACGATCTGACAAACGCCGGCCATATCAGCTATGTTGAGCTCGACGGCGATACGGCGAAGAACCCTGAGGCTTTCGAGACCATCATCAGGTACATGAAGGAAGTCGGTATCGGATACGGAAGCGTCAACCACCCTGTGGACAGGGACCCTGTCTGCGGTTACACAGGCGTGATCGACGATGTATGCCCTAGATGCGGAAGGCGCGAGGGCGAGCCGGTCTCGATCGAGAGGCTCAACGAGCTTCGCATGAAGTATCCTAGCGTGCCTGTGCCGTGCGACTGCACGCACTGAAACTAGACTTTTCCACAAGGTTATCAACAGGTTTATCCACAATATGCTGTGGTCAAGTCTTAAAAAACAACAAGATACACGATTATGACTTTACATAAGCGCTCAGTGTGAGTACAATTACGATTGAGCGAAAATGGAGGTGGAGAGATGAATAATAACGTAGTAAAGAACGTCAACGGTAAAGTAGGAGAAGGCGTCGAATTCGAAAGGATCAGAAGGATCACGGGTTACCTTGTAGGTACACTCGACAGGTTCAACAACGGCAAGAGAGCCGAGGTAGAAGACAGAGTCAAGCACGGTCTTTCGAAGAGCCAGTTCTAGAACACCAAATACCGAAACCCAAAACAAAAAGCCCGGCATCGTACCGGGCTCTTATACTGAATCTGCTTCTTATCAGTGGTTTTTCTTGATGTAGTCGATCGCGATCAGCCTTGTGACCTTCTGGCCGTTGATAAAATACTGATTCGGGAAATTCTTGCTGGTCCTGACGGTAACGCCGCCCTGCGCCCAGGCTTTTATGACTTCCTGGCACTGTCCCGGGCTTTTCTTAAGATCCATCTGGTCGTAAAACCCGCACAGCCCCAGACTCTTGAGCACCCTGCTGTCCTCGCTCAGCTCCTTGCAGCTTCCGCCTGAAACCTCGTCAAGCTGTTCCGGATCAAGCTTCTCATTCTCGAAATAATTTTCTTTGTTATCTGCCATGATACTACTCCTTTTTCACAAGTATTAGCTAAGATTATGTTCTCTCTTCAGCTGATATACAACTATATCACATATGAGGAGACAACTGCACGGTCTTCCCCAAACCCGACCCAAACCTGACCAAACCTGACCCCAAACATCACTTCATTCGTGATATAATACGATACGTGATGGATGGACAAAACAGGATGAGCAGGGAAAAGACCGGAAGAGAAAAAGTAATAAGAGTGTGCGGCATAGAGCCTGAGTCCATAGTCGACGGGCCGGGCTTTCGCTATGTGCTTTTTGTGCAGGGCTGCCCGCACCACTGCCACGGCTGCCACAATCCGGAGTCGTGGGCTTTTGATGCGGGGACCGACATGACGGTCGGAGAGATATTCGACCAGATAATGGAGAATCCCAACCTTCGCGGCGTCACCTTCTCGGGAGGAGAACCTTTCGAACAGGCGGACGCGCTGCTCGAGCTGGCGAAGCTCTGCAAAGGAGCGGGACTCACTGTCATGAGCTACAGCGGCTATACACTCGATGAGCTCGAGGCGAGGCACGATCCGGCCACGGACGAGATCCTTTCACTGCTCGACATGCTGGTGGACGGCAGATACGATGAGTCGCTCAGGAACCTGACTCTCGTATACTGCGGCTCGGAGAACCAGCGCGTCATAGACATGAACAGGACGCGCAAGGCCAGGGCCGCGGGCGACCACGGCATGGTGGTGCCATACAAATCGAGCTACGATATAGAGATAAAGATATGAAACTCGAACTGGTTGCGACAGCGACATTCGGTCTTGAGGCCGTCGTCAGGCGCGAGATAGAGGCGCTTGGCTACAGGGTGCTCCGGACTGAGGACGGCAGGGTCACGTACATGGGGGATGAGAGGGCGATAGCCCGGTCGAACCTGTGGCTCAGAAGCGCCGACAGAGTCTATGTGCGCATGGGCGAATTTGACGCGCGGGAGTTCGAGGAGCTGTTCCAGCAGACCAGAGCGCTCGGGTGGGAGGACATCATCCCCGTTGAGGGCGCTTTTCCTGTTGTCGGAGGTTCGGTCAAATCGGCCCTGCACAGCGTGCCGGCCTGCCAGAGCATAATAAAGAAGGCGGTATCCGTGAGGCTGTCGGAATTCTACTGCCTGGACAAGCTGCCGGAGACGGGAGCTGAGTACAGGATAAGATTCATCGCGCACAAGGACCGCTTTCTGCTGCTGATGGATACGAGCGGAGCGGGCCTTCACAAGAGGGGCTACCGCGTTCGCGATGTGGCGGCTCCCATGAAGGAGACTCTTGCGGCGGCTCTGGTGCAGCTAAGCTTTTACAATAAGGACAGAGTGTTGGCAGATCCGTGCTGCGGCTCGGGGACCATCCCGATCGAGGCCGCGATGATAGCAAGGAACATAGCGCCAGGACTCAGCCGGAGCTTCGCTTCGGAAGGCTGGGATATTTTCGACGGCACGGACATCTGGAAGGAAGAAAGGCGTCTGGCGTATGAGGCGGCGGACTTCGACTCTCCTCTTCGCATAACTGCCATGGACATCGACGCGGGAGCGGTCAGGGTCGCGAAAGAGAACGCGGATGAGGCCGGAGTCGCGGACGATATAGACATAATAAAAGCGGACATGACGAAATGGCAGCCGGGAGCGGGGATACCCAAGGGCGCCACGAAGGACGAGCCTGTGGTCGTGATCTCCAATTTGCCCTACGGCAGGCGCATAGGGGATGAAAGAGGGATAGAGGCCATATACTCTCACATAAAGGAAATGATGGCTGAGTGCCCGAGATGGTCATTCTTTCTCATCACCTCAGACAGGGAGATCGAAAAGCAGATCGGCAGAAAGGCCGACCGCCGCCGCAAGCT
>CADBFL010000088.1 GCA_902793875.1 uncultured Eubacteriales bacterium
TACTGAAGAAGGAGCGTGCCGCTGTCAGAGAAGTTCAGCTGGCCTTTGAAAACGTCTCCGTCCAGATAAATGCCGCCGTCCTTTTCCTCCCAGGTCCCGTTAAGGTCTTCGTTCGTGATGTTGCCGGTCCACTTGCCGTCCTTCTGGATGTTCAGGTCGAGATTGCCGAAGAGATAGTGGGAGTTGCCGGAAGTCGCTTCCCACTTGCCGATGAATTTGTCAGCCTCCGTGTCAGCTACGGTAACCTCGTAACCGTCGCCCTCCTCTTCGAAAACGATGCCGTTGTCGTAGTTCTTCTTGGTCGGATCCTCGCTGGCATCGACATCCGGTCCTTCCGTCTCGCCGATGGCTTCCTTATCGTCGGATTTGCCCGCGCCGTCCTTCTTGCACGCCGTGAACGAGACGGTCAGAGACATCATCAGGATAAGTACCATCAGTATGCTGGTGAATCTGATTTTTTTCATTTCTTTTCTCCTTTATGATCATTGTATGCCGAAACACAGTTTCTTGCATTAATTGCTGATATATTATAAAATAAATCGCTAATATTGTAATGCTTTTTTAACATATTTCGATAGTTTTATAAATAAAAAAACAGACAGGCGTCTGTACGGCGCAATTCAGATAGATGTCAGGCAAAGAAGAAAAACAGACGACAAGTGAAAACCGGGGGCGCAGAGGGCTGACCGGAAGGATCGTTCCGGCTCAGAACGGATACAAGGCGGCGCTTCTGATCATGGCGGTCGTCGCCATTGTATTTCTTGTGATGGTGATCATTCTGAACATGCTGCCTGCCGACCTGACGCTGACTCTTGTACTGCTGATGCTCGGGATGCTGCTGGCGGCGGCCCTGCTCTTCGCGGGCAGACGCAAATGGCAGAGGATATGCGGTATCGTTGTGGCGGCGCTGTTCATGGTGATCTTTATCGGGGCGTCCAGCTACATGGGAAAGACCCATGCGATGCTCGAAAATATCAGCGACAGCGGCATAAGCGCGACCGGACCGAAGGCCCGCTCCGTTGAGGTGACTGAAGAACCGTTCAACATTTACATCACGGGGATAGACCAGTGGGAGTCCGAGATAGGGTACGACCTCGAGCGAAGCGACGTGAACATGATCTGCACGGTCAATCCGAGGACGAAAAAGATCCTTCTGACCTCGATCCCGAGAGACACATATGTCAAGCTGCACACCGCTCAGCAGATGGACAAGCTCACGCATACCGGCGTTTACGGAGTCGACGAGACCCTCGATACGGTGCATGACTGGATGGGCGTCGACCTCAACTACTATGTAAAGATGAACTTTACCGGCGCCAAGGATATCATCAACGCGATGGACGGGGTAAACATGTACTCCCCGATAGCGTTCAAGAGCAGTCTCGAAGACTATGAGTACGTAAAAGGATGGAACGCCATGGGCGGAGAGAAATGCCTTTACTACGCCAGAGAGCGCGAAGCCTTCGGGGGAAAGGACTCGATAAGAGTAGAGAACCAGCAGAGAGTGCTGAAGGCCGTTATCAAGAAGATGACTTCGTCCACGACGCTCCTGACAAAGTACGGGGATATCGTCGAGGCGGCCGGAAGGAACCTCGCTACGAACATGCCTTCAGAAGACATGAAGAAGCTGGTCAAGATGCAGATATCCGACCTGAGCGACTGGGACATCGAAACGCAGAAGATAGAGGGGGAATACGACGAAGATTACGTTGCGTCCCTTTCGCAGGAGAACAAATACACGGTATACAGACCTGACAGAGAGTCTGTCAGAAGCTGCAAGGAGAATATCGATAAAGTCATGAATGAGGGCGCCGGAGACACGGCCGGGATCAGAAAGAGCAAAAGCTTCTTCGTCAACGCGGCCAAGAGAGTTCTTGAAGAGAAGGATTAAAACACCAGTATGACAGCTCACAAAAAGACTTTATATGCAGCCATAGACAACAGAAAAGTCGCGATAGTCGGCGCCGGATATGTAGGCGCATCTATAGCGTACGCTCTTACGATCAGAAACCTCGCAAGCCGCATAGTGCTGATAGACATAGACCATAAAAAAGCGAGGGGAGAAGCCCTGGACATACAGCACGGGATACCGTATATGGGCACGTCCTCCGTGCGCGCCGGCGACTATTCGGACTGCGCGAACTGCGACCTGATCATCATCACGGCCGGACGCAGCAGAAGACCGGGAGAGACGCGTCTTGACATGATCGCTGACAATATCGGGATACTGAAAGAGGTCACGGACGAGATAAAGCGCTACTACACTCACGGGGTCATCATGGTCGTGTCCAACCCGGTGGACATCCTCACCTACAAGGTGTCCGAGTGGATGGGCCTTCCGAACGGCAAGGTCTTCGGCACAGGGTGCATACTCGATACATCGAGGCTCGTAAGAGCGATAGCGGATTATACGGATATAAACATAGAGGCCATAAAGTGCAATATCGTGGGCGAGCACGGGGACACGCAGTTCCCGCTCTGGAGCAGGCTGTCGATAGCGGGCATACCGATGGACGAGTACTGCGGCAACGTCGGCCTTGAATGGGGAGACGACCAGAAGGACGCGCTGTACAATACCGTGCGCGGCATGGGAGCCGAAATAATCGAAGCCAAGGGCAGGACCCACTACGGCATTGCGACCTGCGTATGCTCTCTGGCGGACGCCGTGCTGAACCAGAGGCTGACGATCGCGCCTGTTACATCGACTCTTACGGGAGAGTACGGGATAAAGGATGTCGCGATAAGCGTTCCGTCGATCGTGGGCGTCAACGGAGTTGAGAGAAGACTGGAAGAAAAGTTATCGGAAGAAGAATACGGAAAACTGAAAATAAGCGCTGATAAAATGAGGGAAACACTGGAATCGATGGCATGATACATGCCGTCAAGGGTGTGCCGGGACGGGCAGAAAGATGAAGGTCAAGATCAAAAAAATACTGCGCACACTGAAAAAGAATAGGAGAAAGATCCTTCTGGCAGATGCCGTGCTGTACATGGCGGTCATCATCACTCTCTTTGCATTCTCAGACCCTGATCCGGTACGCGGACTCAAGGTCGCGAAGAGCGATTATTCGACAGCCTCCATTTCGTGGAAGCAGTGCGAGGCCGCAAGCGGATATCTCGTCTACAGGGCGAAAAAAGGCGAAGACTACAAGTATGTGGGCACGACTTCGGATAATTCCTATACCGATACGAAGCTCAGGACCGGCACGCCGTACAATTACGTCGTGGTCGCCCGCAACGGACTCAAGACCAGCGATCTGAACAGGAAGAAGGCTGTCGAGGTCACTCCTGCGCTCGAGGATCCGAAGCTCAAAATCGATACCAGCAAGGGAAAGATGGAGCTGGTCATTTCCGATGTAAAGGGAGCCTCCGCGTATGAGATAATCAGGGACGGCAAGACCATCGGCACGTCAAAGAAGACCGTGTACATCGACGAGAAGGCCGAGCCGGACACGCCTCATAAATATGAGGTTAAAGCTCTCCGCTATGTCGATGACCCTGTATACAGCGAGGCCAGCAATACCGCGCAGGCCCTGCTGCATCAGATACCGAATTTCGAGATCACGGCCGATGAGAGCACTCTCTCCATAGACTGGGACAGCAACGATTACTACGACAATTACAAGGTATACAGCGGGGACGAGCTTCTCGGCGAGACTGAAGACACATCGTATTCGATCGACGATTACAAGCTCGACACCGCCTACGATATAAAGGTCGTGGGGTTCAACAGCGTCGAAAAATACCAGAGCCCGGAGATCGAAAAGCGCTTCAAGGTGTCCGAGGAGCCTATGGACAACGAGGCGGCGCGTCAGGCCGCCTGCGACTGGGCCGTGATGATCGCGAACGACAACTCGTTCACGTACGGCGAGGGGGACAGGGCCCACCACTGCGGATGCTACTTCTGCGGCACCAATACGGCGGCGAAGGGATCCGGCTATGAGAAGACATACTGCTGCAATCCTTTTGTTCACGCGTGCTACGCCCACGGAGCCAATGACCCTCAGATGCTGAGGACCTGCCAGAACGGCGATTCCGTCGGGATGAACGAGAGCGATTACACGAAGTACGGCAACTGGGAGAGGCACAGCAAACCTGCGGTCTCGGATCTGCAGATGGGCGATGTCCTCGTCGGAAGCCACCATGTCATGATCTATCTCGGTGACGGACAGATCGCGCACGCGGCAGGAGAAGGCTGGGGCGCCGATACGATCAGAGTGGACAACGCCTCCTCGTATTACAGCTTCTGCGACTTTGTGATGAGGTATACAGGCACCGGCTCGGGCACCATGTACAAGGTGCGCGAGGTCGACAGCAGGGGAAAGCTGATAGAAGAGAAGGAAGAAGAGTCCGAAGAGGAGCAGGAGGATGCGTGATCCGGACGGATATTCCGGGACAGCGTGTCAATACCAGAGAAACATCTGCGAGGGAATCAAGTGAGAATTTGGTTTCCTCGTATTTTGAAAGAAGGACTGATGATGCAGAAGGAGAGGCTGTAAGTGAAGAAGAACGACCGCCCGACATGCGCGCTCTCGCTGAAAAGAGGAGTCGACCTGAAGATATACTGGACGGACATCGCCTGGGTCGCTTCGATCGGGGCCCTGTTTGTCATATGTATCGAACTGTTTTACCGGATGATCGTGAACTACAACGACGTGTACGGATCGGACATGCGGTATTATGCCGTCAAGATAGTCGAAGAGGAGTTCATTGCCGACAGGATAGTGGAAAAACTGTCGCAGCTGTTTTACAGCATCAATCAGAGCACGATGGAATTCAATATCTATCTGGCGGCTGTCGTTGCCGGGATCGTGGTCGCGAATTTCCTCGTCATCAGATTCTATCTGAAGCGCGATGAAATGCTCGGTACCGTTCCGAGATACATGGCGCAGGCGGCGTCTCTTGCGGCTCTGTTCACAGGACCTGTATACGTTCCGGTCCTGCATGAATATTACTACAGACATTCATTTGAAGCTTTCGCATGGCACAATCCGACGCAGCAGACCATGATGCTGCTGTCGCTGCCTGCGATACTGTGCTTTCTGAAAATGTATCTTGATCATGAGGAGGGCGTATCCCCTGTCTGGTGGGCGGCCACCTCGATACTGATGCTGCTGTCGGCGGCTGCGAAGCCGAGCTTCATAATCGACATGGTCGTGTGCGTCGTCGTCATGTTTCTGATCGATCTGTTCTCCGGTGAAAAAGAAACGATGCTGACAAGATTCCGCAGGCTTTTCGTCATGGGCTGCTCGCTCATCCCGGCAGGGCTGTATACGCTGTGGCTCAACAGCAAGGAATTCGGCGAAGACACTCTGAACGGAGGGGAATTCTACGTTGTATTCGGTCTGAAGGCTCTGAGGGATCATCCGGATTTTCTGAGCATGATGCTGTTCGGGATGACGTTCTCGATCGTTGTGACCGCAGTCAACTTCAGGAGGTTCAGAGACAGCAAGTACTTCCTGGCCCTCATGCTGTTCATTACCGGATTCCTGCAGTGGGCGCTGATCTCCGAGACCGGCGAAAGGGCAAATCACGGCAACTTCAGCTGGGGCAGGATGTTCGGGTCGTATTATCTGGCCCTGATCTGCCTGACCCTGCTGCTCGAGAATATCTGCGACAGGGACTCGGTGTTCCCGGGCAGACCGCGCGCCAGAAAGATATATCTTGTCATCGCATGCATAGTCCTGGCGATGTCCGTGCTTTCGCAGCTCAACTATTTCAAACTGATACTGACCGGGCACGGATATATGCGATGATCACCTACTGACGCCCGATACGTGGTATAATAAACAGTCGGATATTTCATTTATAACCAAGGAGAAACGATAGTGAAGATACTGGTCACCGGCGCAGCCGGATTCATCGGCAGCAATTTCGTGTTCCACATGCTCAAAGCCCATCCGGACTATGATATCGTGGGGCTGGATGCGCTGACATACGCAGGCAATCTCGAGACGCTGGCGCCTGTCATGGACAATGAGCATTTCAGGTTCGTCAGGGCCGATATAACCGACGCGGAAGCGATAGACAGACTCTTCGCAGAAGAGAAGTTCGACGTTGTCGTGAACTTCGCGGCGGAGTCGCACGTCGACAGGTCCATAGAGGATCCGGGAGTGTTCCTCAGGACCAACATACTCGGCACGCAGGTGCTGATGGACGCATCCATCAAATACGGAGTCAAGAGGTTCCATCAGGTGGGCACGGACGAGGTATACGGCGATCTGCCGCTCGACAGGCCTGACCTTTTCTTCGTCGAGACCATGCCGCTGACGGCGTCGAGTCCGTACTCCGCATCCAAGGCGTCCGCGGACCTTCTGGTCATGGCCTACCACAGGACATACGGACTGCCCGTGACGATCAGCAGATGTTCGAACAACTACGGGCCGTACCAGTTCCCTGAGAAGCTGATACCGCTCATGATCGCCAACGCAAGAGCTGACAAGCCTCTGCCTGTTTACGGCGAAGGGCTGAACGTGAGGGACTGGCTCTACGTCGAGGACCACTGCAGGGCCATCGATCTCATACTCGAAAAGGGCAGGGTCGGCGAGGTTTACAACATCGGAGGCCACAACGAGAAGGCCAATATCGAGGTCGTAAAGATAATACTCAGACAGCTCGGAAAGCCGGAGAGCCTGATCACTTACGTGACGGACAGAAAGGGCCACGACCAGAGATACGCCATCGACCCGACAAAGATCCACAGCGAGCTCGGCTGGCTGCCTGAGACGAAGTTCGAGGACGGCATCAGAAAGACGATACAGTGGTATCTCGACAACGAGGAGTGGTGGCAGAACATAATCAGCGGAGAATACCAGCAGTACTACGAAAAGATGTACGGCAACAGATAAGAGACGGACGAGTCCGTAACAGGAACGGAGAACGACATGATACCTTTCAACACACCTCCGTATATCGGGAGAGAAGACGAATACATAAAGGAAGCGATCGCATCGCACAAGATATGCGGCGACGGGGAGTTCAC
>CADBFL010000089.1 GCA_902793875.1 uncultured Eubacteriales bacterium
CCTCTCGAGAAGTTGAACGAAGAGAGATTGAGTTCCCTTAGTTCGCTGAGCCTGAGACCGTAGGTGACGAACATGACGAGTATGGCCTTGTCACGCAGCTTTGTCTTCTCCCAGTAGGTCCTCTCGCGGCTAGTCAGCCCGTTGCCGGTGGTGACGGCATCGAGCATGATCATGACCTCGTCGTCCTGCAGCGCCTTTATCTCGCGCTCTCCGGGCTTGCTGACTCTTATAGGGTCGAAGCCGTCTGTGATGTTCCTGTCGATTATGCCGTCGCGGTACAGCTGCTTGAACATGACGGATACGGAGGACTTTTTGCGCGCTAAAGAGCGGTTGTTGTTTTCGTATACCGTCACGGTGCTTCCGTCATCGATCATGTATTTTCTGCAGTAGTCGATGAAGAGGTTTATATCGGCTGCAGTGATCGCGTTCATCTCGTCCGAAGTGATCTTCTTCGTCTCTTTTGCCTCGGTAAGATCCGTTTCGCTGATGAGGTAGTTCATGAAGAACCTGACATCGTGGAGATACGCGAGCCTGGTCATCGGAAGGACGTTTCCCTTGAGGTAGGCAAAATAAGAGCGCATGAAAGAAGGAAGCTCTTTCTGTATGCGCTCGCATTCCATGTAGATGTCGTTTTCCTTTTCGACTATGTTGTCAGGCCTGTCGCTTTTGTTGTGCGACCTGAATTCCCTGCTGTCATATGTGGTCTTTGCCATTTCAGATCTGCCCGCTGTCTTCGGATTCGATGATCCGGTCTACGATCTCGCCCACGGTTTCGCCTTTATTGATATCGATCCAGTTCACGAAGTCATATCGCTTGAGCCAGGTGATCTGTCTCTTGGCGTAATGCCGGGTGTTCTTCATGATGAGCTCCTTGGCGTCGAAAAGATCGTAGTCTCCGTCCAGGAAGCCGATGACCTCCTTATAGCCTATGGCCTTCATCGACGGAAGCTCCTTGTTGTATCCCTTTTCGATAAGATCGTTGACCTCATCCACAAGTCCGTCTGATACGAGCCGCGATACCCTGCGGTTTATCCTGTCATACAGCCATTTTCTTTCCATGTTAAGTGCGTAGAAGCGGAAATCGTAATCGGGATTCATCGGGCACTCGGAAAGATCGCGTATCCCGCGTCCGTACTCGTACGCCTCGATCGCTCTTACCACCTTGCGCGTATTGTTCGGATGTATGCGCGAAGCCGCATCGGGATCTATGGCCTGAAGGTACTGATGCATGTAGTCGCCGCCGCGCTCTTCGGCGAGATCCTCGAGCTCCTTTCTGCGGTCGCCGTCGTCTGCCGCTGTCGCTCCGAAATCCATGTCATAGAGTATGGAATTGAGATACAGCCCCGTGCCTCCGCACACAATAGGTGTTTTGCCCCTGGCGAGTATGTCGTCTATCGCTTCGAGCGCAAGCCTGCGGTATGCCGCTACCGTCATGTTTTCCGACGGATCGACTATCGAATACAGATGATGCCGCACGGCTTTCATCTCTTTTTCAGACGGCTTTGCGCTGCCTATGTCCATGAATCTGTATAACTGCACCGAATCGCAGTTGACTATCTCTCCGCCTATGCGCTTTGCGAGATAATACGCTATCAGGCTCTTCCCGACGGCCGTCGGGCCCGAGATGATATAAACTGTCCTGTTATCTTTTACTGATCTGCTCATTTTATCCGTTACTTCCTTCTGAACGATCTTTCTATCTCGTAGCTCGTGACCCTGATGAATGTCGGCCTTCCGTGCGGGCACGAAAAAGGATTCCCGCATTCCGAGAGCTTTCCGATAAGATCGCTGATCTCTTTTTCAGTCAGGCTGTCGTTTGCCTTGACGGCCGATTTGCAGGATCTCATGATGAGCTTGTCGCGCACGGTCTCGTTCATGCCGCCGCGCAGCTCGCCGCTTCCTTCGAACCAGCCTCTTGCGAATCCGTCAGCTTCTTCAAGTGTCATGTATTCGGGAACTCCCCTTACGATAAAAGTCCTGTCCCCGAAGTCTTCGATATCATAGCCCATCGAACGGAGTCCGTCCAGATGGTTCCTTTCGCTTAAGTATACATCAGCGCTCACGTTAATTGTGAAGGGTGTGAGAACAGGCTGAGGAATATGAGTGGAGTTCCTGTAGCCGTCCATGAATCTTTCATAGAACACCCGCTCGTGAGCGGCGTGCTGGTCGAAAACATAGAGGCTGTCTTCGCCCTGCATTATTATATACGTATCAAAAACATATCCTTTGAAAACGAGCTCCGAAAAGTCGAAAGGCGCATGAGATATGCTTTCGTACTGCGCCGGCTCCTCTCTGACGGCATCAGCAGCCGCAGCTGCAGAAGCATCCCGCGAAGCCTGTACCGCTTCTTCCGGCCGTTCAAGACCCCTGAGGTAATCCCTTATGGATCTCTGAGCGTTTTCTGACGGGTCAGCTGTCTTCGCGGTCTCCGCCGCCGGAGCTTCTTCAGGGGCGCTTCTGACTGCGAAAGCCTCCGGGACTCCCCTGCCGCTCATCACGGCTGCGTTTACCGCGTCAGTGATGTTCTGCCTGACCTCGTCCTGCCTTAAAAATCTGATCTCTCTTTTTCCCGGATGTATATTGACGTCTATGTCGCGCGGCTCCTGATCGATGAAGAGGATCGCGAGAGGATGTCCGCTGAATATGCGTCCGGAATAGCCGTCTGTCAGCCCCTTTTCGATCACGGGACTGTCAACAAGCCTGCCGTTTACGAAGAAGAACTGTCCTTTTCTGTTTGTGCGCGTGGTCCCCGGATCCGAAACATAACCTCTGATCATGTCTCCCTCTACCGGGATCAGCCTGTCCGCATGGATGTCCGGATAAAGAGCGCCTGCCGCCGCGATGACATCGCCGTCCCCCTTTGTGGCAAAGACCGTCCGGGAGTTGTTTATCATCATGAACTTTATGCCGGCGTAGTATATGGCAAACTGCTGCACGAGTTCCGTGACCGCCGAGGCCTCCCTGGCGTCGCTTTTCATGAATTTGCGCCTTGCGGGAGTGTTGTAGAACAGGTCTTCGACTATGATGGTCGTGCCTGTGTTGGCTCCGGTCCTCTCGCTCGAGACGAGCCTGCCGCCGTGCATGACGAGTTTTATCCCCGTTGCTTCATCGGCAGTGCGGCTTACCATCGTGAGCCTTGATACAGCGGAGATGCTGGCGAGGGCCTCCCCTCTGAATCCGAGGGAGACTATTTCGTCGAGGTCGGATACGCTGCTTATCTTGCTCGTAGCGTGCCTGAGAAACGCGGTCTCGGCTTCGTCCGGAGCGATGCCGCAGCCGTTGTCGGTGATGCGGATATACGATTTGCCGCCGCCTCTGATCTCGACTATGATCTGTGTGGCTCCGGCGTCTATGGAATTCTCTACAAGTTCTTTCACAGCAGAAACAGGCCGTTCGATGACCTCGCCGGCCGCGATCTTGTCCGCTGTGAAACTGTCGAGTACCTTTATCATTTAGTCTGTTTCTTTTGCTTCTTCCGTGATCTCCTGCAGCGTCACGAGAGCCGCTACCGGAGTCATCGTGTTGACATCGATGGATCTCAGCTTCGCCTCGAGTCTGCTCAGTCTTTCATCCCGCGCGGCATTTACCTCATCAGGCATGAAGCTGATCTGTTCTGAGGCCTTTTCGTTCGCGGACGGCATGAGCTCCGCCGATTCGAGCTCGCGCAGCTTCTTTCTGGCGGCCGATCTTATGGAATCCGGTATGCCGGCGATCCTCGCCACATGTATGCCATAGCTTTTGCTGGCAGGCCCCTCGATTATGTTATGCAGGAATACGACGTCGTTACCGTCCTCTGCGGCTGCGACCGAGAGATTGTGTATGCCCTCGTGTCCGTTCGAGAGCTCTGTCAGCTCGTGATAATGCGTCGCGAACATAGTTCTTACCCTGTGTCCCGGCTCAGCCAGATATTCCGCCGTAGCCCAGGCGATCGAAAGGCCGTCGAAGGTGCTGGTGCCTCTGCCGATCTCGTCGAGTATGATGAGGCTCCTTTCCGTGGCGTTCCTGAGTATGCCGGCAAGCTCGCTCATCTCGATATAGAATGTCGACTGGCCGTATGACAGATTGTCCGATGCTCCTATCCTCGTGAATATCCGGTCTACAGTGCCTATAACGGCCGAATCGGCGGGAACGTAGCAGCCTATCTGCGCCATGAGGACTATCACGGCTGTCTGCCGCATGTAGGTCGATTTGCCGGACATGTTCGGTCCGGTTATTATGAGCATGCTGCGCTCAGACAGGTCGATGTATGTGTCGTTTGCCACGAACATGCCCGCGCCCAGCAGCTTTTCTACCGCAGGGTGTCTTCCGCCCTTTATATCGATGACATCGCCGCTGTTGACGACCGGCCTGACATATGCGTTGTCCGAAGCGGTCTTCGCGAACGAAGAAAGGACATCGAGCCTTGCTATGGCGGCGGATGCTGTCTGCAGCGCGCCTATGTACGGCTCGACAGCCTGTCTTATCTTTCTGAACTCCTCGTACTCGAGTCTGTTTATCTTCGCCTCGGCAGTCAGCACGAGGTCTTCTTTTTCCTTGAGTTCGGGAGTGATGTATCTTTCGTTGTTTACAAGAGTCTGCTTGCGTATGTAGTCTTCGGGGACCATGTCCGTCATTCCCTTGCTGACATCGATGTAGTATCCGAAGACCTTGTTGAAGCCGACCTTTATGGTCTTTATCCCCGTCCGTTCCCTTTCGCGCGGCTCAAGCTCCGCTATCCACTTCTTGGCGTCGGCTATGCTGTTTTTAAGAGCGTCGAGCTCTGCGGAATATCCGCTTTTTATGATGCCGCCCTCGGTCACGGAGAGCGGAGGATCGTCCGTTATCGCTTTGTCGATAAGAAGGCAGAGCTCATCAAAGGGA
Organism: uncultured Eubacteriales bacterium; assembly: GCA_902793875.1. Taxonomy (GTDB): domain Bacteria; phylum Bacillota; class Clostridia; order Peptostreptococcales; family Anaerovoracaceae; genus Crickella. Next base: position 4,861 of record CADBFL010000089.1, read on the forward strand.
TCTATGTCTTCGTTTATTTCCCTCAGAAGCAGAGCATCGAACGATGACAGTTCTTCCTTGATGTCCGGCAGCTGGTACAGCGTCTTCTTCAGGGCAGTCAGGTCTCTCGCATCGGCCCTGCCGGTGGCGACTCTGGCCGTCAGCCTCTGGAAGTCGTAGATGTGCTTCATGGAGCTGACGATGTTATTCGCTGCGACCGGCTCGTTTTTGAGCGCCTCTACGGCGTCGAGCCTCGCGTTTATCCCGTCCGCGTCGGTCAGAGGTTCTCTGAGCCATGACCTCAGCAGCCTTCCGCCCATGGCTGTTTTTGTCTTTCCTATAACGCCGAGCAGCGAGCCGCTGACATCGTGATCGTATATGGTCTCCAGCAGCTCCAGATTGCGTAGAGTCGAGCGGTCAAGATGCATCGATCCGTCCCTGCTGCGGATGTTTATCTTCCTTATCTGGCCGGGATCGCTCATCTGCATCTCGCGCAGATACATGAGAAGTGAGCCGACAGCTGAAGCCATCTCCTCTCTTCCTTCGAGATCCAGCGGTATCAGGGAGGTGACGCCGAAGTGGTTCATCAGAACATCCCTGCAGGTCTGATATCTGTACCAGGAATCGTCGACCCGGTCAAGATATACCCCCGTCATGCTCTCAGAAAGCGTTTTTTCGAGTTCTGAGGCGAATCTTTCGCTTATCACGAGTTCTTTTATGCCGAGGACCGATATCTCGTTCAGAAGGCGTTCAGCGCCTGAAAGAGCATCGCCTTTTCTGTCGTTGTCGAATTCGTATGCGCTGAGTTCGCCTGTCGTTATGTCGGCCACGGCCAGCCCCGTCATCTCTTCCGAGAAAGAGGCCGACGCGATATAGACGTTGTCGTCGCTCCTGCCGGCATCGCTGATGTCGAGAGTTCCCGGGGTATAGATGCGCGTTATCTCGCGTTTCACTATGCCCTTTGCCTCGGCCGGATCCTCCATCTGCTCGCATATGGCCACCTTGTGTCCGTTGTTCACGAGCCTGACGATATACTGATCGACGGAATGATGGGGAACGCCGCACATGGGAGCCCTCTCCTCGAGCCCGCAGTTGCGTCCCGTCAGCGTGAGCTCGAGTTCCCTCGATGCAAGCAGGGCATCATCAAAAAACATCTCGTAGAAATCTCCGAGACGGTACATGAGGATGGTATCTCTGTACTCATCCTTGATCGCCATATACTGCTGCATCATCGGGGAAAGTTTAGGTTCTGCCATACCCTTTTTTACATAAGTGTAGGGGGAAATTGTATTTCCCCCTACCGTCCGTTTACTGTTCAGGTCTGAGATGTTCTGACGTCGGAAGCTTATTACTTGTTGTTGTAAGCCTCTACGCCGAGCTTGATGAGCTCGCACGCTCTTCTCATCTTGTCAGGCGTCAGAACGTAAGCGATACGCATCTCGTTGCCGCCGAGGCCCTTTGTGGCATAGAAGCCCGGAGCCGGCGCGAACATCGTAGTCTCGCCCTTGTCGTCGAATTCCTTGAGCATGAACATGAGGAAGTCCTCGATGTTGTCCACAGGCAGCTTGCATGTCATGTAGAAAGCGCCGGCAGGCTTCTGGCAGACAACGCCAGGGATCTTGGAGATCTCTTCGTAAGCGGCGTCTCTTCTTGCTTCATACTCAGCCTTGGCCTCGTCATAATAGCTCTTGTCCATTCTGTAAAGAGCCGCAGCGCCTACCTGCTCGAGCGTAGGTACGCAGAGTCTGCCCTGAGCAAGCTTCAGAAGAGCGCTCATGAATTCCTTGTTCTTGGAGATCGCAGCTCCGATACGGGCTCCGCAGGCCGACCATCTCTTGGATACGGAGTCGATGATAACGACTCTGTCGGCGATCTCAGGAAGCTGTCCGAAGGAGTGAGCCTCTGCTCCGTCATATACGAATTCTCTGTATACCTCGTCGGAGATGATCCACAGGTCGTGCTCTTTGGCGATGTCGCCGATGAGCCTCATGTCTTCCATTGTGAGAACTCTTCCTGTAGGGTTTCCAGGCGAGAGGCAGCAGATAGCCTTTGTCTTAGGAGTGATAGCGGCCTCGATGAGGTCTCTCTTCGCCCAGTTGTAGCCGTCCTCTGCGGAAGTGGTCAGC
>CADBFL010000090.1 GCA_902793875.1 uncultured Eubacteriales bacterium
ATCGGACAGGCGGTGACCAGGCTGGATGCGCACGACAAGGCGATGGGGCGCATCAAGTACACGGATGACATGTGCGGCAAAGACGCGCTCGTCATCAGGGTGCTCCATTCAACGGTAGCCAACGGCATCGTGAAGTCCATCGATACGAGCGAGGCAGAGAAGGTACCGGGCGTGGTGCGCATCTTCACATGCTTCGATCTCAAGGAAAAACACTACTTCCCGACCGCGGGCCATCCGTGGTCGACGGATCCCGCCCATCAGGACATAGCCGACCGTCTGATCATGACGGACCATCCGCTGTTTTACGGCGACGATATAGGCGCCGTGGTCGCAGAGGACGAGGTGGCCGCTCAGCAGGCGCTTTCACTGCTCGAAAAGAGCGTCGAATATGAAGAACTTCCTTTCGTCCTCGACGCGCAGGAGGCCATGAAAGACGACGCTCCTCTGCTGCACGAGAAATTCCCGAACAACGTGCTCGCCCATACCGAGATACACATGGGAAGCGTCGAAGAAGCCATAAAGGAGCCGGGCCTTACAAAGGTCGAGGGCTGGTATGAGACTCAGCCTGTGCAGCACTGCCACATAGAGAACTTCATCTGCTACGCCTACGGCGAAGGAGACAGGACTGTGGTGGTGAGCTCCACACAGATCCCTCACATCGCGCGCAGGGTCATCGGACAGGCGACGGGCATGGACTGGGGAAAGTTCAGGGTCATCAAACCGTATGTGGGCGGAGGCTTCGGCAACAAGCAGGACGTGCTCTACGAGCCGCTTACAGCATGGATCAGCATCCAGCTCGGAGGACGCCTCGTGAAGCTCGATGTTCCCCGTGAGGAGACGTTCATCAGCAACCGCATCAGGCACGCGATCAGATACCACATCACGTCCTGGATGCGCCCTGACGGGAGCTTCGCCGCGAGGACCATCAAAGCCTGGTGCAATAACGGAGCATATAGCTCGCACGGCCACGCCATCGCCGCGAAGGGCCTCAACGCCTTCCCGCAGCTTTATCCGTGCGACAACATCGACGGAGAGACATGGACGGTATACACCAACCGCTCGGTCGCGGGAGCCATGAGAGGCTACGGCATGCCTCAGGCGAGCTACGCCTTTGAGTGTCACGCCGAGGACTGCGCGAGAGCCATGAAGATGGATCCTCTCGAGTTCCGCAGAAAGAACCTGATGCCGGTCGGATACTACCACGCGTTCTCGAAGAACGAGCTGTACTCCGACACTTTCAATCAGTGCTTCGACAAGGGCGCTGAGATCATCGGATACTACGACAAGGTGAAGGAATACGCGAAGCAGACCGGAGACATCAGGCGCGGCATCGCGGTATCGACATTCTGGTACAACACCGCGGTATATCCGATCGCCCTCGAGACATCCTCATGCCGCATAGTCATGAACCAGGACGGCTCGGTGCAGTTCCAGCTGGGCGAGACCGAGATAGGCCAGGGAGCCGACACGGTAGCGGCCCAGATGATAGCCGATACGGTGGGCATCCCGTTCAGCATGGTGCACCCGGTATCCTGCCAGGATACCGACATAACGCCGTTCGGGACCGGCGTATACGCTTCTAGGGGCACATACACCCTGGGTTTCTCGGTAAAGCAGACCGCTCTGCTTCTCAGAGACAGGATACTCGAGGCGGCACATCAGTTCACCCGCATGCCTGTATATAACCTCGACATAGTCGACGGAAAGATAGTAAGGACCACCGATGGTCGCGAACTCATGACGATAGGCGAGCTTGCGCTGTCAAAGCTCTACACGACGGAAGGCTCGCAGCACCTGACCGCCGAGTCCACATACCAGATAAAGTCCAACGCGTACTCGTTCGGATGCTGCTTCGCGGAGGTCGAGGTCGACATACCGATGTGCAGGGTGAGGCTCCTCAACATCGTGAACGTCCACGACTGCGGACAGGTCATCAACCCTCTGCTCGCGTCCGGACAGGTCCACGGAGGGCAGAGCATGGGCATAGGCTACGCTCTGTCCGAGAAGATGATGTGGGACGAGAAGTCCGGAAGGCCTCTCAACAACAACCTGCTCGACTACAAGCTGTCGTCGTTCATGGATCACCCGAGGCTGGTAGCGGACTTCGTCGAGAACTACGAGCCAACGAGCGCTTACGGCACCAAGGGCCTCGGCGAGCCTCCGGTATGCCCGGTGGCTCCGGCCATCAGGAACGCCATAGGACAGGCGACGGGGGTGTACATCAGCGAGCTTCCGCTGTCGCCGCATACGCTCTTCCGCGAATTCACCGACGCGGGTCTCATAAACGATCCGTGGAGAAAAGACGAGCAGGGAAAGGAGGGCAGATAGTATGTATGACATAAAAGCGCTGTACGAAGCAGAAAGCGTAAAGGATGCCATCAGGCTGCTGCAGGAACACCCTGAGGCGCAGGTACTCGCCGGCGGATCTGACGTTCTGGTCCAGATCAGAGAGGGCCGGAGGGCCGGCTGCGAGTTCGTCAGCATATACATGCTCGATGAACTCAGAGGCGTATCGATCGACGGTGAAGAGAACATCCGCATCGGATCGCTTACAAGCTTCTCGCATATAACGAATGACCCGGTGATACAGAAGTACATCAACGTCCTGGGCGAGGCGGTCGACATGGTCGGAGGCCCGCAGATCAGGGCTATAGGGACCATAGGAGGCAATACCTGCAACGGCGTCACCTCGGCGGATTCGGCATCGACTCTGATGGCGTGGGACGCCGTGATCGAGCTGACGGGGCCGGAAGGCGCCAGGCGCGTCCCTATAAAGGACTTCTATATCAAGGCCAAGGTGGTAGACATAAAGCCGGGCGAGATACAGACGGCGATACTCATCCCGAAGGAGTCCTATGAGAACTGCTTCGGCCACTACATCAAGTATTCGATGAGAAACGCCCTCGACATAGCGACGACGGGCTGCTCTGTAAATATCGTCCTCAGCAGTGACAAAAAGACATTTGAGCGCGTGCGCATAGGCTACGGAGTGGCCTCGCCGATCCCGGTCAGGGCGCCGCATGCCGAGGAGTTCATAAACGGAAAGAAGATAACGGAAAAGAACATAAAGAAATTCGCAGAGACCGTCCTCGAGGACATCAACCCGCGTGACAGCTGGCGCGCCGGCAAGGCGCTCCGTCAGCACATATCCGTAGTCATGGCGGAGCGCGCCCTCAGGGACTGCGTTGAGCAGGCAGGAGGTAAGGTCGATGGCTAAACAGTACAAAGTGGTCCACTGCAAAGTGAACGGCAAAGAGATCGAGCAGGTCGTGGATGTGCGCTCATCGCTCACCGACATGCTGAGAAACGACCTCCACCTGACATCGGTCAAGAAGGGCTGCGAAGTAGGGGAGTGCGGAGCATGCACAGTCATCATAAACGGCGAGGGCTTCAACTCCTGCATCTATCTCGCGGTATGGGCCGAGGGCAAGGAGATATGGACGCTCGAGGGCATCACGGGCCCGAACGGCGAACTCTCGGACATACAGCAGGCCTTTGTCGACGAGGGAGCCATACAGTGCGGCTTCTGCACTCCGGGCTTCATAATGACAAGCTGGGAGATCGTCAACTCCGGAAGGGAGTACACGGATGATGAGCTCAGAAAGGCTCTTTCCGGGCACCTCTGCAGATGCACGGGCTATGAGAACATATTCCGCGCGGTCAAGAAGACCATGCTGAGACGTCTCGGCAAGGACAAAGAAGCCGAAATGGTCAATTCACAGGGCATCACCGAATATCCGGAACCGATGCCGTTCAAGTAGGGTAACGGAGGAGATCTTTATGGCAAACAAACTGTTGATGGCAAAGACCCCTGAGGAAGCAGCCGGAGCGAAAACGCTAACGGCAGTCTTTCTTGCGGGAGGGACCGAGGTGAACCGCCTCGGTTCGGATATCGCCGAAACAGCCGACACTCTTATCTCGCTCAAGAAGTGTGCCGGCCTCAGCGGTATCAGTGAGGACACCGGATATACGGAGATCGGCTCGATGTGCACCTTCCAGGATCTGGTCGAGGCCGATAAAACGCCGGGCTGGCTGAAAGAGGCCGCGCTCTTCATGGCGTCGCGCACAAAGCGCAACATGGCGACGATAGGCGGCAATATAGCGGCCGCAAGGGACGACTCGTATCTGATCCCTGCTCTTTCCGCTGCCGCGGCCGTGATCGAACTCATGGGAAGCGACGGAAAGACGAAAAGGACCGGCATCCGGGAGTACACGGACGGCGGCTTTGACGGAATGCTTATCACGAAGGTCATCGTGCCTTCGAATATAAAGCTCGTCTCAAAGCGCTATTCCAACACGGCGCAGAGCCACGCCGTCCTCACCATGAGCGCGTCTCTGACGGAGGACGGCATCCACATGCACGGAGCCGTAAAGAACGCCGGGCTACTGCACTTCTGCGATCTTGAGAAGAGATTCAGCGAAGAGCCTTCAGTAAGCGAACAGGAGATCATCGACATGGTAAGGACCTGCACGGGGCTCGAGACGGCCGACGACATGTTCGGAAGCGACGCGTACAAGCGCTATCTCATAGCTGTCACGGCGTACGATCTTAACAGACAGCTCAGGGGGAAGGAGGCATAGAGATGATCAGTTGTACTATAAACGGCAAAAAACGGTCATTCGATATCGACCCGACAAAGAGGCTGCGCGAGATGCTTCTGATGAACGGAAACTTCGCAGTCCGCGACAGCGACGACGCCGAGGGATTCTGCGGAAGCGACACAGTCCTTCTCGACGGCACGCCTGTATTCTCGAATCTGGTGCTCGCCGGAGAGGCCGAGGGCTGCGAGATCGTAACTCCCGACAGCCTCGGAGATTCCATGCACCTCACGGTCGTGCAGCAGGCGCTCATCGACGCGGGAGTTGTTCAGAGCGCGTATAACGCTCCGGCTGCGGCCCTGCTGATGTCATGGCTGTTCGAGAACAACCCGTCCCCGACGAGAGATGACGTGAAGGACGCGCTCTCGGGCATTTTCATCAGGGACGCGGGATACGAGCACTACTATATCGCCGCAGAGCTCATAAAGGAAAAGATAAAAAACGGCGAATACAGGACAGAGATAGCGCCTGAGTTCAGGCCTCATCTCAAAGCGGTAGGCAAGGTCATGCCGAAGATCGACGCGCCTCAGCTCGTTTCGGGCGAGAGGGCTTTCGTTGAGGATTACGTGGATGAGGACACCTGCTACATGGTCGTGCTCCGCTCGCCTTATGCTCAGGCTTACGTAAATAAGATCGATACATCAAAAGCTGAAGCCATGCCGGGCGTGGTGAAGGTCATAACAGCCTATAACTGCTCAGATGCGACATACATGTCGGCCGGACAGGGCAATCCCGAACCTTCCCCGCATGACAGAAAGCTCATCAACAAGAAAGTCAGACACGTTGGCGACCGCGTTGCAGCCATCGTAGCCGAGACACTTGAGGATGCGATAAAGGCAAGAGACCTCATCGAGGTAGAGTACGAGCCGCTCGACGCCGTGTTCACGGTCGAGGAGGCCATGGCCGAGGGAGCGCCTCTGGTGCACAACGGCAGGGTGCAGTACAACTCGGGAGCGCCGGACGATCTCGACGAGTACAACGCGAAGCTCTCCGGAGACGAGAGAGAGGGCAAGGTAGTATACCAGTTCCCTCTGCACGGCGACGTACTGCACAACGTTGCAGCCGCGAACCACGGCGGAATAGGCGATGTAGACAAGGCCTTCGAGGAAGCCGATGCCGTAGTCGAGGCTACATACCAGACGAGCCAGATACAGCATACTCCGCTTGAGACCCACATCTGCTTCTCCAAACTCGAGAACGGCAGACTCATCATTTACGCAAGCACGCAGGTGCCTTACCACGTGCGCCGCATCGTGAGCTGGGTAACGGGCCTTTCCGAGAACAAGATCCACGTCATAAAGACAAGGGTCGGCGGCGGATACGGCTCGAAGCAGGACATACTCGTAGAGGACCTGACGGCCTACGCCACTTATGTGACCGGAAGGCCTGTGCTCTATCACAACACGCGCGAGGAAGAGTTCATCGCCAACTCCACCAGGCACCCGATGCGCGTCCATGTGAAGATGGGAGGCAAGAAGGACGGCTCGATAACAGGCATATACATGAAGGTAGACGCCAATACAGGGCCTTACGGCAATCACGCCCTGACGGTGCCTATGAACAGCTGCTCGAAGACTCTGCCTCTGTTCAAGTGCGACAACATGAAATACGATCTGACGATCTACTACACCAACACTCCTCCTGCGGGAGCCTACCAGGGCTACGGCACGCCTAAGGGCACATACGGCCTGATGATGGCCATGTGCGAGCTTGCCGACAAGCTGGGAGTGGACTACAAGGACATGGTCCTCAAAAACCACGTCGAGGAAGGCTACATGCTCGAGATCCTGAAGGGCCTCGGCGAAGGCCGCGAGGGCAACGTCGTGCCTGTCGGATCCTGCGGACTCCGCGAGGCGGTCGAAAAGGGCTGCGAGATGATCGAATGGGGCAAGAAGGTCGAGAGCGGAGATCCCGACTGGAAGATAGGAAAGGGCTTCGCCATGATAATGCAGGGCTCGGGACTTCCGGGGCTCGATCACGCCAACGCGATAGCGAAGCTCGAGATGGACGGTTCCATAATCGTCCTTTCCGGAGCGGCGGATATCGGAACAGGCCTTGACACCATCATCGCAAAGGTAACGAGCGACATTCTGTGCATCCCGATGGACAGGATAACGGTGCTCTCGGGCGATACCGACTCAGGCGCCTTCGATACCGGCTCATACGCATCATCGGGCACATTCTTCAGCGGCAACGCGGCGGTGGTCGCGGCTACCAACCTGAAGGAGAAGATACTCGATGAGGCTGCATACCAGCTCGAAGAGTCAGTCGACGACATGGAGATAGCATGGCCGGGAGAGGTGAAGTCGAAGAAGACAGGCAAGGTGCTTTCGTTCTACGACATAATCCACACCTCGACATC
>CADBFL010000091.1 GCA_902793875.1 uncultured Eubacteriales bacterium
GCTGATCCCGGATGCAATAGAGGATAAGATCATTGACGCGTTTGTTGCGTGGCTGAGGGGGATATTATGAGAAATATAATAGTGGTCGAAGCGGTTTCACCAGGCTATTACTTCGTTGAAGACATCTACCGCAGGGGCTTCAATAACGTTATTTTTCATACGGAAGGAACGGCGCTGAGCTGCTGCTGTCCATAGCAAGGTGTACGATAGAAGCGCCGGTACAGGGGGCTGCGGCGGATGTAGTGGCCACCAGATGAACGCGCGGCGCAGCCGCTGACGCATTCTGTAAAAAGACAATAACGCGGGGCCCGGGATAAATATCCCGGGCCCTGCTGATTTTGCACTTTTATAAAAACAAAAATAGCGGAATGTTTTTGTTGAAAGAATTATGAAATCCCGGTGATAGACTCGAATCAGCTATATCAGCAAGTTAATTCGAAGAAACAGTAAAAAGGAGATGACCGGTTATGAAAAAATGTCCAAAATGCGGTGCAGAAACTGACAGTAAATTCTGCCCGGAATGCGGAACTGATCTATCTGCTGTCAATGAGATCGTCGATGAAGTAAAAGTGTGTCCAAACTGCAAAACGGAAACCAGCAGCAAATTCTGCCCGGAATGCGGCACAGAAGTGAGACCTCTTGCGGAGATACAGACAGAAACGAAAAGCTCTGATCCTGCAGATAAGGCATCAGATGGTGCGGAGACTGAAAAAAATGAGGCCGGTGAAGTCAAGGACGGCGAACTGACTGTCGAGGTGCCGGCACCTGCTGCATCTGCTGCTCAGGAGAAAAAAGAAAAGAAACCGATGAGCAAAACGATGAAAATAGTTGCCATAGCAGCTGCAGCTCTCCTTGTCCTGCTTATCGGTATCGGACTGGGCGGAGGCGGAAATACAACAACAGAGGAAACGACAACGACAGGTGAAACGACAACAACGGAGGAACCAACGGTCGAGGAGCCTGCTGAGGAAGAGCCGGAAGAAGAGACAAGCTCATCCGGTGGCAATTCATCTTTAGGGACGTTCACTACAGAAGAAGATTATGAGAGCCTGGATTATGATGGAGTAGCCAGAAATCCGGATGACTATAAAGGGAATAAGTATACGGGATCCGGAACAGTACTTCAGGTGCTGGAAAGCGATACGGAAGTCGACATGAGGGTTGCTGTTGACGGAGATTATGACAATGTCATTTATCTTGTTTACAGTCCGTCGATCGTGGATTCCCGGATACTGGAAGATGACTACGTAACGTTCTATGGCGTGTCGCAGGGCCTGTACTCGTATGAGTCGACTATGGGTGCTACGATAACTATTCCGTTAATGTACGTACAGAAGATATCCGTGGATTGATATCTGATGCAGAAGGAGGCCGTCGCTAAGGCGGCCTCCGGAACGTTTTTATTGAAACCTCGGACGGGAAATAATGATATAATGTCGGCGGGCAAAGATATTGCCCGCTGTTTTTGTTATAATAAGTTAACGATCGCAATGACTGCCTGTTTTGCTCTGAACTCAGGGACGGCAGTTTTCAGATCACGGATGACGGAGGCCGGATGGCAGCAAAGGATATAAGAAACGCATACAGACTGAGAAGCTGGCGGAACAACATAGACAGGCTCATAGCCGCGAGCGAGTGTTCTCTTGAGGACATATGCGAATATACGGGAATGGCCTGGAACGGGAAAGAAACGAGCTTCTACATCAAACTCCCGAAAAAACGCAGGACGTACATCGGGATAGGGATGGCGCTGAAGCAGCCGGCAGAGGTCATCAATGACTGGCTGACCAGATATGCGGGCAAACGAAGGCTTTACATAAAGGACATAAGCGAAGACCTGGTCTGGATGTATCTGATCAATGCTAACCTCAGAGAGGATTCGCCGGAGACGAATTATTTTCTCAGATATGAAGAGTTCCAGTCTGTGGCGTATGCTGTTTTTTGTGAAAAATGGGATGAGATCCTTATGGGCTACGTCGACACCGCCGAAGTGGAGGTGAGCCTCGCCCAGGCGGACTACAGCGAGGAATATGACGGGATAAAAGAGTTTGTGGCCGAGCACATGGATGCGTTCAAGACCGCCTATGTGAGACCCCGTGAGTATCTGGACATGTATGTCACCCATATCATAGATACCTGCCGCAGGAACCCTGCCAACAAAACAGTCAGAAGCCTCAATTCAATGAGAGGATATCTCGATGAGAGCATGATCAACTTTTTGAGCGGCAACAGCGAGACCATCAATGTCATAGACAGGAATACAGGCAGGAGGACGATCAATATAAAGCATGTCCCGCGCAGCAGAAAGAAATACATCTGCCTCTGCCTTGCGCTTGGGATGACGACGGATGACATCAACTGCTACCTGGACATGATGGGATACGCTCCCCTCGATTCCATGGACAGCGATGAGGCTGCCCTGATGTCTCTCCTGTCCGAATGGGAACGCAGCCATCCGCTGCAGAGAGCATACAAGAAAAGGTATTTTGAATGTGAAGATTCGGCAAACCTCACTGAGCAGGAGGAATTCCGGGCTGTCGAGAGCATGCTGCAGCTCAGGGCCGATCTTACGGAACGCTGCAAAGCGGAAGGAAAGGAGTTTCCGTATGCGTAAGAGCATAAGCAGAAAACTGATCACATGTCTGTTTGCAGTGATCGCTTTTATGATCACCTTTTCTTTTGCGGGGATCAGGACAGAGAGCCTTGCATATGAAGGATCCGTGCTGACGTCACAGGGAGATCAGGGCGCGGATGACAACAGAGAAGAGAGAAAGATCGGGATAACCCTGTACACGAAGAACTGCTATACACAGAAGATCACGCAGAAGTATTCCGGGATGATGAGCGACGGCGGGTCTTTCAGTACAAGCCTGAACATGGCTGATCAGTGCCGGATCGAAGTAAGCGCGGAATCGGATTCCGGCACGGTTTTTCCCGGCGGAGATGATATAGAATACTCTGCTTCATGGCCGGATATGACCGGGGCAGACGATGAAGGGAACATCGTTTTCGTGAAACCGGGAAAAAGCAGCATCACGGTCCTCGTGCGGGGAGATGAGAAGTACAGGGACTGCTCAGTCACGATAGTCATCACTTCAGTGAGGACAAGCGCTTTCAGATACAACGGTCAGTACTGCGCTGACTGGGGAAGTGACAACGGAGACAGCATCACTGTAAATAAGGGTTCTGACCCGAGACAGATAAAAGCTTATGTAAAACCCGGAGCGGGCGTCTCCTTCAGTTCACGTGATCCGAAGGTCGCAAGTGTCGATAAGGACGGACTCGTTACGCCTTTGTCCGAAGGCAGCACTGTGATATATGTGGATTCCGACGAGGGAGACCGCGGTCAGTATGCTCCTGACCGCAAAAGCTGCTACATTACAGTTTCAGGAACGGATCAGAAAAAGGACAGATACGTCTGGATGCGGCAATATACAAGCTGCTGCTGGGAAACAGGACAGGAAAGAACAAATGAATTCGTCCCTGTTACCGACGGAGGCAGTCATACCATGAACATGGCGCTTTGTGACGGATACAGGCTGGATGTGTTCAGCGTGATCGGGTCGCAGATGAGCAAAGACGATGTCCTTCTGGGAAAGAATGATATTGCGTTCAGCTCGTCAGCTCCGGATGTTCTTGAAGTGGATAAGAGCGGGAGATTCACTCTTCACAAAGCGGGAAATGCAACTGTAACTGTTTTCGTAAAGGGAGACTCAGAATACAAAGACTGCTCTGTTTCACTGATCGTACGCGTTTTCAGGGAAGGCGGCTTTTATGAAAGCAAAGGTTATTCATGCGACTGGGGTTCCGGGAACGGAGACAGCATCACTGTCAAAGCGACAGATGACCCGCTGCGCATGGGTGTTCATCTGAAACCCGGAGCAAGGGTAACTTTCACCTCCGGCGATCCGCAGATCGCTGATGTGGATGAAAACGGCATCGTGACTCCGAGATCGGAAGGAACGACCCTGATATACGCAACCTGTGACGAGGGCGACAGCGGACAGTTCAAAAGCAAGCAGGAACATTGCGAGATCACTGTCATCGGATATGATAACAGATCCGATCAGACCATAAACGGGATTACGGGAACGGTCACTGTTGCGAAGGGCAAAACAATAAAACTGGGCCTGAAGGCGAAGACCTCTCTCGAATACGCATCGGACAACAAGAGCATCGCGACTGTAAGCGCCGGCGGGACTGTCAGGGGAGTGAAGGCAGGGAGCACCACGATCAGAGTAAAAGCAGTCTCAAGTTCTGACTACAGGTCTGCAGAAGCGAAGGTCAGGATCACGGTCAGGGACTATGAGGCCGAAAAAGCAGCCAAAGCAAAAGAAGCGAAGCGCGAAGCGATCAGACGCGCCCGCTCGCTTAAGGCGCCGGTGCTGAAATGCTCTGTCGGATCGAGAAAAGTAAAGATCAGCTGGAACAAGGTCACCTATGCAGGCGGTTATCTGCTATACGTAAAATATCCGAGCAGCAAAAAATATGTAAAAGTCCTCAAAAAGAACGCCCGCGTAAAATCTGTCACACACAAGGGTCTGGCCAGAGGGAAACGATATTCCTACAAAATGCGCGCCTATGCTGTTGTTGACGGCAAGTACTATTACGGACCGATGTCTAAGGCAAAGACCGTTAAAGTAAAATGATCTGACGAGCGGATACAGGACGTAAGCGAAACAGATTTGAGTCAGACAGGATCAGAAAGATTTAAGCGATATGAGCCGATATTCGGATCATGGTACATCACCGGGGAGATAGGTTCCGGGGCGGAGGGCTTCCTTTACCGGATAGAACGGACCGACTCTCTCGGTAATGTATTTTATTCTGCTCTCAAAGCGATAGCGATACCGCTGGGAGGCGAGGCGGAACTCGAGTCTCTCATGGCAGGCGGCGTGACGCGCGAAGAGGCGAAGAAGTACTACGAAAACGTGCTCGAGAATACCACTCATGAGTTTGAACTGCTGGCCAGACTGAAGGGCAACAGCTATATCGTCAGCTACGAAGACCATGAGATATTTGAGCATGAGGACGGCTTCGGCTGGGACATCCTGATAAGGCTCGAAGAACTTGTCCCTCTCATCAGGCACTCGATCGGACATCCGCTGTCAGAAGACGATGTGATCTCCATGGGAGCGGACATATGCCGCGGACTGGAGCTGTGCCGCAAATACGGAATAGTCCACAGAGACATAAAACCCGACAATATATTCATTTCGCCGAGCGGCAACTACAAGCTCGGCGATTTCGGAATAGCGCGCATCATCAGGCAGAGCACGGATCTGGCGCTTTCCCGCAAGGGCACCTATGCCTATATGGCTCCTGAGGTCTACTGGGGCAGGGAGTACGACCATACCGTAGATATCTATTCGCTCGGACTGGTGATGTACAGATATCTTAACGACGGACGCATGCCGTTCCAGCCGCCCTTTCCGGAAGAACTGCGGTATGACGCCGGAGAGGATGCGTTCATCAGGAGGATCAACGGGCAGCAGATGGCCGCGCCGAGGCTTGGGTCGGACAGGCTTAAGCGCATAGTCCTCAAAGCCTGCGCTTTCAACAGGGAAGACAGATACCATGACGCGTCAGAGATGCTGAGGGATCTCGAGGCATTGCAGAATGGCAGCGCTGAAGAAAGCGGGTACATCCCGTCCGGACAGAAGACTGCAAAATACAATAAACAGCCGGATCCCGCCCGGGACCGCAAACGCTCGAAGGCGCTGAAAATTGCCGCGGCGGTGCTTGCAGCCGGATTGCTGACGGCGGGCATTGCATACAGCATGGTGCCGAAGGAAGTCACGGATATCGTCGCAACGGATATAGAGGGCGGCGCAGAGGTATACGTCGGGGACTCCCTCGCTCCTTCATATACGATAGAACCATCCGGGCTCAAAGATGAAAAGATATCCTTCAGCTCAGGCGATGAGAGCGTTTTTACCGTGGACGGGAAAGGCAGGATACACGCCCTGTCTGTCGGCCACGCCGCTCTTACGATGACTGCCGGAGAGTACTCGGAAGATGTGATCATCACTGTCATCCCGAAGGTCACATCCATAGAAGGCATCGACGAAACTATCGAACTTGCTGCGGGAGACAGCCTTGAGCTTGAGCCGCGGCTCCGGCCTGAAAAATTCGCCTCCGAACCGGTAACTTATTCGGTAGGTGACGAAGAGATCGCTTCCGTGTCCGATTCCGGCGAGATCACCGGCGTCTCGGCCGGAGAGACCACTCTTGAGATATCGGCAGGAGGATGCTCCGTCTCGCGGAAGATCGTCGTTTTCGAGCCTGTGATATACAGTCCGGGAGGAGGGTCGTCAGGCTCATCATCGGGCTCGTCATCGGGCTCGTCTTCGGGGTCGTACTCCGAACCATCCCCGGAACCGTCTCCGGAGCCGGCCTCAGAGTCATCTGAGGGAGAAGAAGGCTATTTCAGTTCGGGGGATGATGAATATTTCTGAAAAACAGATCCGATCAGATGATCCCTGGCAGCATGCCCGGGGATGACAGGGGAGAGACGAATGGCCTGGTACGACGAAGCCGTTTTTTATCATATATATCCGCTGGGACTGCTGGGGGCGCCGGAGCGCAACGAATACGGCGGGCCCGCGCACAGACTTAACGAACTGAGACCGTGGATCTTTCATTTGAAGGACTGCGGTTTTAACGCGCTTTATTTCGGTCCGTGCTTCTCATCGGGTTCTCACGGCTATGACACCTCGGATTACCGCAGGGTCGATGAGAGGCTCGGAGACAACGGCGACCTGAAAGAAATGATCCGTTTTTGCCATGAAGAAGGCATCCGGGTCATACTTGACGGCGTGTTCAACCATACAGGCCGTGACTTTTTCGCTTTCCGGGACCTGAAAGAAAACAGAGAGGGAAGCCGGTACATAAACTGGTACTGCAATGTGAACTTCGGGGGGAACAACAGCTACGACGACGGTTTCTCGTACGATAAC
>CADBFL010000092.1 GCA_902793875.1 uncultured Eubacteriales bacterium
AGTGACTTCAGTCAAGAGCTGCCCGTACTGCAACAGCACACAGGTATATAAATATGAAATGCAGAAAAACATCGGATTTACAAAGGTGCTGACAGAGTATAAATGCCGTAAGTGCGGCGATTGCTTCTGGTATGAAGAACACTAGGGTAAAACCAGGTATGAGAGCAGAAACATAGGCAGTCTGCACATATCCGGGACACGGAAGTGACCGTATCACCGGCTCCTGACGGTGTCTCAATTTGATGAACAATAATAACTGAATTACCGGAACTGAATGAAGGCGGACCGGGCAGCGCATATGGCGATGTGCTGCAGGCCCGCTTTTTCAGTACGCATAAATCGGGATTGACATGATGTTCTTCGATTCCTATAATAAAAATAGGATAAATACATGGTATTGATATATTATACAAATTCATTGTATAAATCGAAAGGGGATCATATTGTGTATATCAACACGGAAACTATCTTTTCAATGACTCAGGCGAATCAGAATTTTTCTGTTGTAGCGCGCGCTGCCGACCGCAACGGGGAGGCCGTTGTTTTCAAGAACAACCGGCCGAAGTATCTGGTAGTCAATATGGAAAACAGCGGTCTTTTGTTTGACCTGACGGAAGATGAAAAAACAGATATCGTTGCGAAAAGATTGCTGAGCAGATATCCCGGCTCTTTTGAGAAGCTGATCGGATTTCTGGAGGTCAACGGGATCCATGTAGAGTCGAGCGATGAAGATGCATCGGCGCTTGCCGCCGGCATTGCTGACGGCAGCATGAGTCATTCAGATGTGCGGAAGTGGATAGAAGACCATAGAAAAAATAATAACAGTGAAGGAGTTTACAGAACATGAAAGCAATCTCCTGCAGGCCTTCAGGAATACTTATTTCCGCAGAGCATAAAAGATGAACAGGTCGGATGCTGCAGAGAAGGCCGGTTTGCCGGCGTAAAGAAAAGAAAGGTAAAGAAATGGGTAGGATCAGAAGGATAGCGACAACGCTGCTGTGCATGCTGTTTGTGATATCGTCCCTGTCGGGAGGGGCTTTCGCTGCCGTGCAGTACATGCCTGATGTAACGGGCTCAATGAGCAAAGCTTCATATTGGTCGGACAAGGTCGGGGAGCCCCGGGAACTTCTCGCGGACAGGGATGAGATCGGGCAGCTGAACAGGACTATCCTGGATAAGTCAAGCGAGATGACTGACATGGCCGCCTGGAGCAGTACCGAATATGACGCGAAGGAACTGGTCGATATGCTGGTAGGAGCGGCGCAGAGCGACGCGGCTTATCTGCAGAGGATCGGAGTGAAATACCATTCCGACGGTTCTGAGATAGATTACGATTCCCTGATCGAGCTGTGCAGAGATCCTGATGTTCCCGCAGCAGATCCGGGCGATGGCTCCGGAGAAGATGCTGCAGAAATGCAGGAGTATAAGTTCGCTGTCTGCACCACGCGCACCAGTCTTACGGTATTTCCGACAACGCAGTCGCTGCAGGATGATCCGGCTGACGTAGACTTTGACTATAATTATCTGACTCAGGTGAAGGTGAACGAGCCTTTGATACTGAGGACCAGATCGACGCCAGTCGACGGGCGCTTCTACTACTCTGCGGTATCCGGATACGGGGGAGGATGGATACCGGCAGACTGCGTGGCGATATGCAGCGATAAAGAAGAGTGGCTGGACGCATGGGACCATCCGTCGGATCAGGTGCTGGTGGTGCTGGATGACAGGATATGGACGGAAGAGTCGAACTATCAGCCTGAGACATCAAAGCGCATGCTGTCCATGGGCACGCGTCTTCAGCTGGCCACCGAAGAGGAGTCGAAGGGTCAGATCGCCGGAAGGACTGCGCACAACAACCACGTCGTGTGGATGCCGGTAAGAAAACCTGACGGCAGTTACGAAAAGAAACTTGCGCTGATCGGCGAGAACCGCAAGGTGAGCGAGGGCGTTCCGGATCTTACCGAAGAGAATCTGCTGAATGTCATGCTCAACCAGCTGGGCGATGTCTACGGATGGGGAAGCATGCTCAGTTCGGATGACTGCTCCGGATACATACGGGATGTATACAGCTGCTTCGGAGTGAACATGCCGAGAAGCTCAAACCGCAACAAGGGGGCAATGAAGGAATACAGCTTCGAGGGGATGAGCGATGATGAAAAGGCCTCGTTCATCAAAAAACTCCCTCCGGGCACGGACCTTATTTTCGACGGACATGAGATGATGTACCTCGGCTACGAGGGGGACAGGATATATGTGATAAGCTCAGCCTACAGCGTGCGCCTGCCGGGAGAAGACAAGAATACAAAGACCCTCGGCACATTTATAAACACGCTGGATATGTGCAGGGGCGACAACCGGACATGGCTCCATCACCTGTACGGGGCGATAGTGCCGTTCTACAGCGCAGATCATGAAGACTACAAGGTATCGATAAAGAAGGCGAGCATCGAGGGCGTGACGGACCGCAAATACAACGGCAGGGAACAGACCCAGACTCCGCGGGTCATGCTGAACGGGTCGCCTCTGATCATGGGGACCGACTATGTGATAAGTTACAGAAATAATGTCGAACCGGGCACTGCGATCATGACTGTCACCGGGACCGGCAGCTACAAAGGGGCCCTGAACGCCTCGTTCAGGATAAGCGATTCCGGAGGAGGCGACGATCCTGATGATAACGGCGGCGGCAACGGCGGCAGTAACGGCGGCAATAACAGCGGCGGCAATTCATCTGCCGGAAGAGGAAATGTGAAGACAGGTGATGACAGTGCGCTCGGAGCGTGGATGATCCTGTTCCTGGCGGCGCTGACGGGCAGCACGGGGATGGCCTTTGCAATAAAGAGGAGAAGAGCCTGAACAGGCGCCGGCCGGCACAGAAGGGCCGCCTGAGAGCATGGCCTCGCTGCCTCCATCAATACAGTATCCCGATCAGGGGGGCTTCATTCCGCCCCCCCCTTTTTCTTGAAGAGAACAATAAATATGTCTATAATAATAATTCGGGTCAATACAGAATAAGCGGAAAAATCTAAAGGTGTTCAAGCTTGACGACCGGAGGAGACTGAACACCTGCTGCACAGCAAAGATCAGGACTGATAAAAACACAGGCTCGTCGAAGAAAAGTGAGAAAAGAAAGTGGAAAACGAAACGATACTTAAAGAAAACCAGGCGATATTAAAAGAAAACGAAAAGAATGCGAACCGAATGATGTCGATGATCATCAATATCACCGTCGTCATCGTGGCCATAACCTGGATTCTTTTCGAAACAGGGTTCTTCTACATCCGCATCCATTTCCGTGAGCTCATGATATTCAATATCGTTCTCATGGCAGCGGTATGCCTGATAAGCAGGAAAACCAATTACGAAAAGGACTGGGTCAAGTATATACTGATGGCCGCGTTTACTGTGGTCTACGCCGTGACCACATCAGCTCTTACATACAATGTGGCTCTGCTGATCGTGGTGCCTATCGTTCTTTCCGTCAGATATTTTGACAAGAAGTACACAAGGTTCATCGGACTGCTGACGATCATAGTATTTTTCATAGCCTATTTGTACGGAGCCAATCACGGCATGCTGGACATGAACTTCGTCCAGTATGCGCCGGGAACGACCATCGTTACAAACGAAAAGATGTGGCTTGATGATGCCGTAAAGGGAATACCTTATGACGGCATGCTCATGATCAAGAACACCATGATATCCAACTACTTTGTAAAGATGCTGCAGTATGTAATTGTAGCTGCAGTATCGATAAGGCTGGTGGATCACTGCCAGGATATCATGGACAAACAGAGGAACCTGACTGAGAGCACGGCAAGGATCGGAACAGAGCTGAATCTGGCCAAGAGGATACAGGCGGATATGCTTCCTAATCTGTTCCCGGCCTTTCCGGAGAGAGATGAGTTCGATCTTTATGCATCCATGGACCCTGCGAAGGAGGTCGGCGGAGATTTCTATGATTTCTTCATGATCGACGAGGACCATCTCGGCATGGTGATCGCTGACGTTTCGGGAAAGGGCATACCGGCGGCAATGTTCATGATGTTCAGCAAGAACATCATCGCCAACAACGCGATGCTCGGAAAACTGCCGGCCAAAGCTCTTGAGGATGCGAACAATTCCATCTGCAAAAACAACAGCGAAGAGATGTTCGTGACTGTATGGCTGGGGATACTTGAGATCTCCACAGGCCATGTGGTCGCAGCCAACGCGGGACACGAGTACCCTGCGATCAAAAGCGCTGACGGCGGATTCGAGCTGTTCAAAGACAAGCACGGTCTTGTTGTCGGAGGCATGGAAGGCTTAAGGTACAGGGAGTACGAACTGCAGCTCGAACCGGGATCAAAGATCTTCGTGTACACCGACGGAGTGCCTGAGGCTACCAACGCCGATGAGGAAATGTTCGGGACCGACAGGATGATCGGGGCGCTGAACACCGACCCCGGCGCGGCGCCGAAGCAGATACTGAAGAACGTGCGCAGTGCGGTCGATGATTTTGTTAAGGACGCGGAGCAGTTTGATGATCTGACGATGCTCTGCCTTGAGTACAGAGGCAAGTGAGGAGAAGATACGATGAAGATAACCGCTTTTGATCCGCATGTGATCACAGAGGACGCTGAGCCTGTGACAGAGCTTTTTGAAGCTCTGGGCTTTGAGAGGCGTCATAAAAAGGACATCGATGATTTTGATACATCGGACATCCGCATGAAGGATGCGAACGGCTTTCATGTCGACATCTCGCAGTCGGACTTCCTTGCAGAAGGCGACAGGATAGCCATACGGATGAATGTTGATGACTTTGACGAGGCTTATCAGATGCTTGCCGGCAGGGGATTCAAAAATCTCTACGGCAAACAGCCTCTCAGCACAGAGACATCCAGATCGGCAATGATGGTTTCGCCATCCGGATTAACGATCAATCTGGTGCATCATATAAAAAAAGAGGTTTAGGGACTATGGAAGAACAAAAGGCATCCTGTGCGAGGCAGCAGAGGATCATCCGGCCGGCAGACTATACGTTCAGCGAGCTGCTCAGATCTGCATGCAGACTCTTCGGAGATGATCATACAGCCTTTGTTTCGGGCGGGGATAAGCTAACATACGGTCAGATGAGGGATCTCACGGACAGACTTGCCGTGAGCCTGATCAGAGAGCATTCTCTGACACCCGGAGATAAAGTGAGCATCATCGGCGCCAACAGCAATGACTGGCTTGCATATTTTTTTGCGATCATCAGGGCGGGCTGCGTGGCTGTAGTGGAGAATCCGGCCCTTCATGCCGAAGAGATCATAAAACATCTGGGCAGGATCGATTGCAGCCTCATTCTGACAGGTCTGGCAAGCGACCGGATGACCGGCGCTCTGAAAGAAAGATTCGGAGAGAAGGCACTCGGCTTCAGCGATATCGTACCGGCAGAGATAACGGCTGATGATGTGAAGATGCTTGATGAACTTGAGAGGAGCCTTCCTGAGCGCAGAGACGCAATAAGCTATTTCACATCCGGCTCGACTGCAGAGCCTAAGGTGGTGCTGCTTCCGCAGGAGTCAGTCGTACATGATGCATATCAGACGGTAATGAGGCTCAGAGAAGCGAATGAATTCTACATCGTCTGTGTGCCTCTTTCACATGTCCTGGGGCTCGCGCTGGCGCTCAGATACTTCATCACCGGCGGGACCGTCATACTGTGTGACAACCATCCTGCAAAGATAATCGACGTGCTCAGAGATTATCCGGTCAGAGAACTTCTCGATGTCCCGACAGTCCTGAAAATGATGATGGATCATCCGGACTTTGAAGATGTCGCCAGACCGCGGATCGATTATCTGATCAGCGGGACAACGACTGTCACGCCTGAAGAAAGGGCTGAATTTGAAGAAAGGTTCGGATGCAGGCTTATTGTGTGCTACGGAATGACGGAGGCTTCCTGCGCCATAAGCATCCCTGAGTTCGACGCGCCGCTCGAAAAACGATACGAAACTGTCGGCAGAGCTCTTGACGGGATCGACGTCAGGATAGGGACCCTTTCACCGGATCCTTCGGCAGATCCTTTCTGCCGTTCCGGTGAGATCGGAGAGGTGCTCGTCGGAGGGCCTACCGTGATGAACGGTTATGCGCTTGCCAATGACTCCGATGAGATAATAGACAAGAGGGGATATCTGCACACAGGAGATCTTGGGTATCTTGACGAAGACGGATATCTCCATCTGAGCGGCAGAAAAAAGAACATCATCATAAAAGGCGGAGAAAACATAATTCCGGGAGAGATAGAAAATGCGATCTCCGGGATCGAAGCCGTCGACAGTGTGATCGTGATCGGAGTGCCGGATGAAAAATACGGCGAGGAGATCGCAGCGCTGGTGATCCCGAAAGACGGGTGCACCGTGACGACAGATGAAGTAAGGGAAGCAGTGGCAAAGGACTACACGAGATTCAAGCAGCCGAAGTACCTTCTTCTGTACGATGCTTTTCCGATGTCGATACTGGGCAAGCCGGACAGCAAAGCTCTCAGGGAGGATGCACTGAGCAGGCTCAGAGACTCGTTGGAAGGGGCGGGATCAGATGAGTAAAATGAAATGGATCGATCTTGTCAAGACGATCAGGGTGACGCTGGTATCGTTCATAGCCCTGATAATGTTCGTGGGCATGAGCGTGGGCAATCTGCTCGGGACCAGCTGGTCCGGGCCTGCCGTCGCGATAATGACCAACAGGTATTATGACAAACAGGCGGTGATGGACCTCAGGGCGGTCTCTGCGGACGGCTTCGATGAGGCGATGATCGACCGCATACGCGCGATAGATGATGTGGCCGCTGCCGAGGGCATATATACAGCGGATGCATTCATGCGCATAAACGGGGAGAGAGAACTCTTCTCCGTGATCTCCGTCACGGATGATATAGATAAGCTCGAGATCAT
>CADBFL010000093.1 GCA_902793875.1 uncultured Eubacteriales bacterium
CGGATATCATCTTCAGGATACGGCGGCTCCCCGGGCTTTGCCGGCGCCGGCACCGCGGTGATGATCTCGCACGCGAACCTGCCTTCTTCCGCCAGGATGTCCGATTCTATGTCCCAGCCGCTGACATGCAGCCAGTACCTGAGAGCTCCGGAGTGTTTTCTCGGCTGCAGTATGAGCCTTTTGAAGCTGCGGCTCTTTACCGTGTCCGCGTCCAGTATGCCGGCGATGGTATGACCTCCGAGCCCTCCTATGATGATCTCATCCACCTCTCCGGCTCCTATCGTCTCAAGTCCGTCGCCGATCCTGAAATCTTCGTCTCTGACTCTGTCAGCGAGTCCGCACTGCCTGAACGTCTCTTTTGCCTTTGCGAGCGATCCTGCGGATATGTCGGACATTATGACGCGCGGACTTATGCCGTTCCTTATCAAAAGCATCGGGACGTATCCGTGATCCGTCCCGATATCTGCTGCCGTATCTCCCGTGATGACGCTGTCTGCCAGCGCGTATATCCTTTTGCTGAGTCTCATCGGTATTCCGGCCTTGGTTCCCTACTCGAGGTAATCCTTGAGCTTCTTGCTGCGGCTTGGGTGTCTGAGTTTTCTGAGCGCCTTGGCCTCGATCTGACGTATCCTCTCGCGGGTAACGTTGAACTCCCTGCCGACTTCTTCGAGAGTGCGGGGACGTCCGTCATCGAGTCCGAATCTGAGTATAAGCACCTTTTTCTCTCTCTCGCTCAGAGTGTCGAGGACTTCGCGGAGCTGCTTCTGGAGCATGGAATATGCGGCCGCATCGACAGGCGAAGGTATGTCCTCGTCCGGGATGAAGTCGCCGAGGTGGCTGTCCTCCTCTTCGCCGATCGGCGTCTCGAGCGATACAGGATCCTGGCTGATCTTCTTGATCTCTCTGACCTTTTCGACCGAGATGCCCATCTCCTTCGCGATCTCTTCGCTGGTCGGCTCTCTCCCGTACTCCTGCAGGAGCTGTCTGGATATCCTGATCAGCTTGTTGATGGTCTCGACCATGTGGACAGGTATGCGGATCGTCCTCGCCTGGTCGGCGATCGACCTTGTGATGGCCTGCCTGATCCACCAT
The DNA here is from genome assembly GCA_902793875.1 of uncultured Eubacteriales bacterium. Lineage (GTDB taxonomy): Bacteria > Bacillota > Clostridia > Peptostreptococcales > Anaerovoracaceae > Crickella. The sequence goes on from CADBFL010000093.1 coordinate 1,093, forward strand.
GTCGCATATGTGCTGAATTTGTATCCCTTGGTGTAGTCGAATTTCTCGACCGCCTTGATGAGTCCGAGGTTGCCCTCCTGTATGAGATCGAGGAACGAAAGACCTCTGTTGAGGTATCTTCTCGCTATGGATACCACGAGCCTCAGGTTGGACTCGCAGAGTTTCTTCTTGGCTTCCTCATCACCCTGCTCGATACGGATGGCGAGCTCGCGCTCCTCCTCGGCAGTCAGAAGAGGCACCTTTCCGATCTCCTTGAAGTACATCCTTACAGGATCGTCGGTCGGGATGTTCTTCGCCGCATCAGTGACTTCGATCTCACCGGACGATTTGATGACTACTCCGCTTTTCTTTTCGTCCTCTTCGTCGTTGATGATATCGTCGCCCTCCATCTCCATCTCGAGGATCTCATCATCATCGACGTCATCGTCTTCAAGCTCGATCGAGGTCGGTTCTCTGGTCTCGACTATGCTGACGTTCTTGCTCTCGACAAGGTCGTAGATCTCTTCGAGAGTCTCCTTGTCGGGAGTCACATCCGAGAGCATGGAGTTTATCTCGGAATACGTGACCTCATTGCCCGTGAGCTTTGCAGTCTCGACTATCGAGTTCGCAAGCTCTTCAGCCCTGGATACTTCGGCGTGGACTTCCTTTTCGTCATCGTCATAGATGTCGTCCATTTGCTTGATTGAATTCTTTACATCTTCAGGCATTATCTTTCCTCCATTGTGTTTTTGATGAGTTCATCGAGTTCCATGAGGCGTGCCGCGAGTCTTTCAACTTCATCGGTCCTTCCCATCTTTTCGGCTACCGCTATATTGTTCGTGACCTCCGCCTTCTCGTCCCGGTATCTTCCCTGCAGGTACCCTGCCTTCGTCTCTCTGTAGAAGGCCTCATCATCGGGTCCCGTCTGTATCGATGCAAGCTGCCCCGCGAACGCGGCTTCTTCATCAGGATCGAGCGCTTCGAATATCTTTTCTTTTTCTATCCCGTGGACCGACGACGCGTCATCAGCGAAGGCCGATTCTTCAACGAGCAGTATCTTATTCGTAAGCGCGCCTCTGAATTCGATGCCGTCATCCCTGAAGCGCTTCAGATATCTCGGATCGTGCATGGCCAGTATCACGAAGGCCATCTCAAGCCTTTCGTAATATCCCGTGTCGAGAGACTTCTTTGCCGTCTCCCTGACTGCCCGCTCGCTTCTCAGACCGGACTGTCTGTTCCCGGGCTGCCGCCCTCTGCCGCCGGTCTGCACGGCCATGCTTATCGCATGCTCGGATATGCCGAACTCTTCGGAAAGCTTCCGTGTATACATGTCGAGCTCGACCGGTCCGAGTTCTGCGAGTATGGGGACGACTCGCTCGATATATTCGAGCACGTCCCTGTCGTTTGTCAGATCAAAGCCCCGCCTGGCAAGCCTGAGCTTGTAGTCGGCCGCGGGCACGGCGTCGTCGGCAAGCTTCAGAAAATCCTCCTTGCCGTGGGCTTTTATGAAGTCGTCGGGGTCCTTGCCGTCGGTGACTGTCAGCACTCTCGGCTTGCCGCCCGCATCGCTTATAACGTCTATTCCCCTCAGAGCGGCGTTTATCCCGGCCGCATCCGAGTCGTAGGAAAGAACGATATTCTTCGTGTATCTGCACAGCAGTCTTGCCTGGTTCGGAGTCAGAGCCGTTCCCAGCGAAGCTGCTGCGTTCTTCACGCCGTTCTGGTATAAAGAGATCATGTCCATGTAGCCTTCGACGATTATGGCTCTGTCTTCTCTGTCGATCTCTTTTCTGGTGAGGTTCAGTCCGAAGAGATTGTTCTTCTTGAGAAATATCTCGCTCTCGGGCGAATTGAGGTATTTCGGTTTGTAGTCGCCTATGGCGCGTCCCCCGAAGCCGATCACCCTGTCCTGCGTGCTGATGATCGGAAACATCACCCTGTCCCTGAACTTGTCGTACAGACCGCCCCTGCCGCTGTTGGCCAGTCCCAGTTTGAGCATGTCCTCATCGCTGACTCCCTCGTTTCTGAGGAAGTCGACAAGAGCATGTCCCGACGGAGGAGCATAGCCGAGGCCGAATGCAGTTATCGTTTCTTTTGAAAGCCCGCGGCTTTTCAGGTATGCAAGACCTTTGTTTCCCTTTACGCCGAGCGAGTTGTAAAAGAATCTCGCGGCCTTCGCGTTTATGCCGTGGTATTTGTCGTAGTCTATCTTCGGCCCGCTCGTTCTTCTCTCGGGCAGCTTTATGCCGTTCTCATTCGCGAGCTTTTCGACCGCCTCCATGAACGGCAGCTTATAGTACTCTGACACGAAGCTTATGACATCGCCCGACTTGCCGCATCCGAAGCAGTGATAGAACTGCCTGCCCTCGTTGACGCTGAACGACGGGGTCTTCTCGGAGTGGAACGGGCACAGCCCCATGTATCCCGAGCCCGACCTTTTGAGAGCGACTTCGCGGCCTATGACGTCCACTATGTTGATGCGCGCTTTTAATTCATCTGTGAAGTTGTCATACGCCATTGCCTAAAACTGCCTCCATCCCTGCGGCACGAAGAGTTTCTCGTACATCTCGAGCGCATATCTGTCTGTCATTCCCGCGATCCAGTCCTTAACGGCGGCGTGAGTACCTTCTTCTTCCTGCACGGTCCTGTATATGCCCTGGATCTCGTCAGGATGAGCGAGGAAATATTCGTAAAGCGAGGTGATTACCTTCTCGACCTTGTCGAGATCGGATGTCGTCCGCACATCCGGCGAATGGTACACGTTCCTGAAGAGGAACGACCTGAGATCAAGCAGCGCTTCGCTGAATTCAGGCGAGAGCTCTACCGTGTCCTTTCCCTCGCTGTTTGCGCACAAATCGACAATGAGATTGTTGATGCGGTCGCTGTGAGTGAACCCGAGCACCTCAAGGTCTTTTTGCGGAAGGTCGTCAGGCGTGAAAATGCCGCTTCTGACGGCGTCGTCTATGTCATGGTTGACGTACGCGATCCTGTCGCATATCTTGACTGTCTGCCCCTCGAGAGTCGCCGGTCTGACCGGGCCTCTGTGGTTCAGTATGCCGTCTCTCACCTCGTAAGTAAGGTTCAGTCCTCTTCTCTTGGATGTCTCCTCGAGCAGATCGACCGTCCTGAGACTCTGCTCGTTATGCGAGAATCCCCCCGGATGTATGCTGTTGAGCACCTTTTCGCCCACATGTCCGAACGGGGTATGTCCGAGGTCGTGGCCTAAGGCGATAGCCTCCGTAAGATCTGCATTGTATGCGAGCATCCCTGCCACGGTGCGGGATATCTGAGCCACCTCGAGCGTGTGCGTGAGTCTTGTGCGGTAATGATCGGTCTCCGGCGCCAGAAACACCTGCGTCTTATGGATGAGACGCCTGAACGCCTTGGAATGGATTATCCGGTCTCTGTCCCTCTGATATACCGTCCTGAATGCGCACTGTTCTTCGTCGAAGACCCTGCCTTTTGAATCGGCGGCCTTCGAAGCAAGCGGCGAAAGGATCTCGTATTCCCTTTTTTCTGCGTCTTCTCTATAGATCACTGATAATATTTATCGGTATACTTATTCGTTCTCTTCCGTTTTCTGTTCCGGAGCGCTCTGCGCTGCGAGCATGTCCGCGATCCTGACGTCATAGCCGTCGAGGCCGTAGTCAAGAGCGAGCCTGAAATCGTGGTCCGCATCCTCTCCGAGCAGCTTTGCCGCCGCTATGTCGTATCTGGCGTCCCTGACGCTGAGCTCATTGCCGCTGAGCCTGTCGAAAACGTTCAGATCGTGTACATACCATTTGCGGAACTTCGATATTTCCGACGCGAGAGCAGATATGTCTTCGGCGGTCATGCCGTCATATATCATTCCTTCGAACGCTCTTCTTATGGAATCGACAGTTATGTACATCTCAGTCTCGTGTTCCGGAATATGATCGAGGAACGCCTCGAAATACGAGTCGAGATGCTCAGCAAGTTTTTCCTTGTCCACATCCCTGAGAAGGTCCTTTATGAGATTCTCCTCGATGAACTCGTCTTCTTCGAGCAGCGCTGACAGGTTCTCGTAGAACTTGAATTCACCGGGATCTTCTATGTCCAGTATATTGTAGAATCTGACCTTGTCCATGTTCGAAACACATTCAATTCGCTTAGTCTTTGTGGTACAATTTACGAAAGCATATTATAACACACGGAGCACTTAAAATGAAGATATACGCATTCTCCAATTTCAAGGATGATTCACGCAACGCGCTCAGAGAGCTCAGATCGCTTCTTGATGAATTCGGGTTTGAGATGCTCGACGAGTATTCCGAAGAAGCCGATGTCCTCGCCTGCATCGGAGGCGACGGCACTTTCCTGAGCTTTGTTCATAAATGCGGCTTCCCTTCCGCGCCTATAATCGGCATAAACACGGGGCACCTCGGTTTCTTTCAGGAAGCCTCGCCGCGCAACCTCAGACCGACCCTCGAGTACATCTCAAAAGGCGATTACCATATCCAGAACATAAGGCCGGTGCAGGCAAAGATCATCACCCGGCGCGGGGAATTCCTCCGCACGGGAATCAACGAGATAGTGGTCAGGGGCCCTTTCTCCCACGCTTCGCATTACGAGATATCCATCGACAACACGAAGATACAGGACTTCTCGGGAGACGGTCTCATAATATCCACCCCTGTAGGTTCCACCGCATACAACTACTCTCTCGGAGGCTCTCTGGTATCGCCTGAACTCGAAGTGCTGCAGATCACTCCTATCGCTCCCATGAGCACCAATGCCTACAGATGCTTCAGATCGAGCATACTCCTCCCTTCGAAAGAGACCATCACGATCTCAGGCACAGGCAGATGCGAAGGCGGCAATGTCATGGTGTCGTTCGACGGCCGCACCCACGAATTCGGCGGCGTCCTCAGGATAGAGGTGACCGCCTCGGACAAGGAAGTCCACCTGATACGCACATCAAAATACGATCACTGGAACAAACTCTCAAGCAAACTTCTCTGATGGCAAAATACGAACACGTCGTAACAGAAGATGAGCTCGGTCTCACGATAAACCAGATACTGCGCCTCAACTATAAGTTCTCGGCAAGATTCCGGACCAAAATGAAGTATCAGCATCTCGTGGATCTTAACGGAACGCCGGCGCCGGGTTATGTAAAGCCCGCTGCCGGTGATATTATCGGCGTGAGGCTTCCCGAAGAGACCAGCGATTTCCCGCCTCAGGACATCCCTCTTGACATAATATACGAGGACGATGACATCATCATGATCAACAAGCAGCCGGGAGTCATCGTCCACCCTACAAAGGGGCATCCCGACCACACCATCGCAAACGGCGTCATGAAATACATGGCGGACAGCGGGCAGTCCTTCAAAGTCCGTTTCGCGAACCGCATCGACATGGACACCTCGGGCCTGATCATCGTATGCAAAAACGCGAACGCCCAGAACGAGCTGTCGAACCAGATGCGCCGCAATACCGTAGTAAAGAAATACATCTCCCTCGTCGAAGGCGATGTATCCGAAGATCACTTCGTTATAGATCTTCCCATAGGCCGTCCTGACTCCGTATCGATACAGCGCTGTCACATGGAGGTCGAAGACGGCGGCAAGGAAGCCGTATCCGAGGTAAAAGTGCTTGAACGCTTCTGCAGCAGAGAGCATGGTCCTCATACCCTCCTGGAGGTCACCCTCCACACGGGACGCACCCATCAGATAAGAGTGCACCTATCCCATATCGGTCATCCCATCGCGGGCGACAGGCTCTACGGCGGCAGAACGGATCTCATAGACCGCCAGGCACTTCACGCTCACTATATCGAATTCGATCATCCGGTCTCGGGCGAACGCGTCAGCT
>CADBFL010000094.1:0-1708 GCA_902793875.1 uncultured Eubacteriales bacterium
CATCTGCTTGTTTGGATTGGCGAGGATGTTCAGGATCTCAGCGTCGCTATCGAAATTGCGCTGGATGTATCCGAGCTTGGAGTATACGCCCTCGATAAGAGTGCCGAGCGCGCCCTCGATCTTATCTTTTACTGATGAGGTCTTTGCGAACGACTCATCACCGGCAACAAACACTCTGGCATCGATGATGGCCGATGTGATGTGATCCTTTGCTACTTTTTCATATGCCGAAGCCTGCTGCTGCTTGCCCCTGATGATGTGCTGTATCGCCTCAGGCAACTGAGCGACATTCCTGCTCTTTACATATTTACGGATCTTTGCCGCTGCTTCCAGATCATCAAAGTACGGATACTTATCTGAAAGAAGGAATATAGCTTCGTTGTCTACATTCGACTTCATGATAAGGTTCTGATCCGGCGTCTTATGCATTTCGGTGGCATCTGTTATGAAACGCAGACGAACCGAGCCCGTCAGCTGCCCGATAGTCGTCTCATCGATTATCTGGTCATACGGGAAATCGTACTTACCGTATTTGAACTTCTTGCTGACATACAGGTCGCCGAAGATGATCTGGGATATAGACTGTATGATATTCGCGCTGTCCACAGGAGTGTTCCTGATGTCTCTTTCTATATCCTGCTCATCATCAGTCAGGAATGTGTATGTATCTCCGTTACGCGAAACATAGTTCTCACGCACAAGTCTGTCCAGTGAATCCTGGATATCCTTGCGCATATTGATCTTGTCTGCGCGGATATCATCGACCATGAGAGTGGTGATGTTATCGAGGTTGGCCTTGATATCGTCAACATAGCGAATCAGATACAGGAGTTTTAGTACATCCACATCATACGGCTCGATCCCGTCATGGTTCTCGGCTGCTGTCTGGCAGCGGTCTATGACCCGGCGTATGGCGCTCTCAAGGAATGTGTGTACGGTGTTATAGAACAGGCAGAATGGTACCAGTGCATTTTCGTCCTTGTCCTGTATGGCCTGAGCTGCTTCCTGGAAACCCGAGAGCATGGAGCGCTCTCCTCCGGAAAGGTGCTTGCCGGAGTTTCCGTGCTTTCTGATCTGGGCGAGCACGTTCTGCATCAGTCTGAACTGGTATGGCACGAACGGGTATGTTTCTACAAAATCGTAATCACTTGAATAGCCCTTGAGGTCCAGTACCGCCTCATTGAACGTGAACAGGTTCTTGAGCACGGCGCTGTTCTGGCCATAGTTCATGAGAAGCATCTTTTCAGCTGTATCTGTTTTGGCAAGGATACGCTTCTTGATGACCTCATCTACAGAAGATGAAGAGAGGCTGAGCCTGGTGTTGAATCTTCCCTGGATCTTGGAGAAGTCATCTCCGCTGATCTTGGTGATGGAATCTATCGCCTCCTGGCTTGTAACCATCACCCATACTCTTCCCTCGCATCTTGAGCCGATCTCTTCAACGATTGTCTGGAGATTGAGCATGAGACTTCCATCGGACCCGATGTACTGTCCGACCTCATCGATCATGAACAGAAGTCTGAAGTCCTTGCCTTTGCTGTCGATATATTCTTTGATCTCTTTGACAAGCTGCTCTATGGAGATGTCCGCTGTCTCTGTGCCGTTGAACCAGTTCCTGGCGGCTGTCTCACTCATATCGAGCGTATCCACAAGTACCGCAGTTATGTCATCCTCGAAGAATGCAAATGCATCTCTTGCCTCTTCCCAG
>CADBFL010000094.1:1813-8683 GCA_902793875.1 uncultured Eubacteriales bacterium
ACGCTCAAAACGATTCATCTTCTTCTCAATAAACTGTTCGAGCTTGGCAACTTTCAGATCATCGCCGTAGAATCCGCGGTATTCATAAAACACCTTTGCAAATACTCTCAGTATCGCTGTCTTGTCTTTGTTGAGCGGGCTCTTCGAATCTATGTTGAACAGAATGGTGTCCGTCGGCGCTGAAGCGCAGCGCTCAAGCTGAGCGAACATCATCGGATCATCGAACTTATCCGCGAAGTAATCGATCGCGTGCTTTCCCGCAACGACATCATTCGAGAGCAGATACGAAAGGATCTTCAGGAAGTGAGATTTACCACTTCCGAAAAACCCCGAGATCCAGACTCCGATCTTATCGGTAGGCATTGTCAGAGATTTTTCATAATTGCCCATGAAAGTATTGAAGTGCTTGCGGAGCTCACGGGTGATGATGTACTCGCGAAGTTCCTGTTCAATACTTCTCTCATCATTCTGCGCGACCTTGATGACTCCGTTGATGTCGCGGTTGATGTCAGATTTGTAAATATCCCTAAGCTGCATTTATTGATCCTCCCGTAAGCTATAGCAGATTGAAAGCCCTGTAGTAGTGGCCGTCCAGGAATTTGCCGAAGAGTCCCAGATCCTGTCCGTTGAATGTCCCCGGATAAAGCATCAGGACCGGGATGTCGGCAAATATGTGCTGTATATTATCTAAGATCTTATGCGACCTCATGAACGGATATACCTTGCCCACGCCGGTTATCAGCAGGACATCGCCGTGATTATGAGGTTCATATTGCATTTTTTCTACGAAAGCCTCCGGCGTTGCCACCTTCTGGAGCTGTTCCTGAAGAAACTCCTTTCCCTTCTTCTCTTCCATAGAAGGAATGCTTTTGAGAATATGTTTGTCCTCGCATATCTCAAGGAATATCTTATACAGATCGCATTCGATCAGACGGTATGGGACATCCTTCTTTTCGGAAAGGTTCCTGAAGTATGCCCTCACCGTCATTTCGTCTTTAGGGTCATAGCAAAAGACATGTATCCCTACTTCATTGGACAAGCCTTTATTTGTCAGAAAAGCTTCTTCTGACAGTCTTGCCGAGACCTTCTTCAGTTTGTCCATAGTGCTTGTTTGTTCCATCATGGTGCTCCTTACCTGAAGCAATTAAAAGCCGGAAGTGCAGCGAGATCATTGTCTGCGCGTATTGCATCCTCCAGCTCAGGCGCTATCGATATCATGTTTAGTTTAGTGGATTTGGTGGAGTCAAGATATCCGCATTCGACCAGGCATTTTTTCAGGACCTGCTTGATCTTTTTGATAGTTGCATCGCTCCAGGATGCAACAGTGTCATTCTGCTCCTGCAGTTGAAAAAAGAAGATATTAAGATCTTTTCCGGAGAACTCGAATTCCTGAGTTCTGAATTTTTCACCGATGACCGTTGTCATGAAATCCCTTACGATGCGATTGTATTTCATCATCGCATAGAGATTGATCTGCTTGGCCACTTCGGCTGAAGCGTTTGCAAGATAATAGACCAGAGTCTCAGAATCCAGAGCGTCTATCCTCTGAAAACATGTTTTTGCTATCGATTTTGTCATCCTCTCAGTCGGAAACTGGAAGAGGTTTTCTTCACAAATTTTTTCGACGATCTCATCACGGTCCAGGCCCTGTTCCATCAGATTCGCAACTGTTCTTATTTCATAAAACAAGAACTGCTCTCTTGTGAGGCCGCCGTTATACTCACTCTTCATTATCGCTATTTTCTCCAGTAAATAGGCAATTTCTGTATTGGTTAATTATACTACGGCATAAGGAATTACGGCAATTAATGTTGCCCTGTAAATAATATGATCTGCTTCAGGCAATCCACCAACTCTTATCGATGCTGACAGAGCAGAGATCAGTTTATATAATTGTACAACAACAGCGATGAGGATCTTTCAACAAAAACATTCTTTTCGCTTTAAACCTCGTATCCATCGAGCCCTTCTGACAGATCCAGTTTGCTCATGACCTTTACCGTATTGATTGCATCGTTGAGCGCATCATGGCTGCGGTCAGGCTTGATGTCCAGCTTCCACATGGCATAGGCAAGCGCTTTGTTGCCGCAGTCCTGTGTTACCTGATCATCAAAGACGATCTGCATGTCATAGCATTCCGGCAGCACTTTATAATCCATGCCATGGATAATCATATTGTCCTCAAGCATATAGATGTCGTTCCCGCTCCATGTAACGAAGACATACTCATCGCCGCACCATTCGAGGAATTCCTCGCAGACATCTTTGAAAGGCCTTGCCCCGGCAAGCGTCTCATCTGTTATGTCAGTGATCTGAGTGACGTGTTTGCTCATCTTCGGATAATAGACAGGCTTTACGAATTCGCAATACCTGCCCGTTACTTCCATATTCTCAAGAGAATCGATCTTTACAGCGCCGAACTGTATTATCTCCCCGCTCAGTCTTATAGGGTCTCTCACGAGTCTCTGCGGTGATAACGGCTGGTTCCATTCCAGATCCATGACTATGTAATTCATACTGCACCCCATTTCATTTTTTCTGCGATTTTCTTACAATCAAATTCTAACGGATGGGCTGTCTCAAAAAACAGACACAAAAAATGCGCCCACCAGCTGCCCACCAGCAATGGCGAGCGCGAATGTTGCACCCAGCGTAGAAACTATAGCAGCCCCCTACCCGCTTATATTCCTGTAATAATTATCCAGGTCTTCGTGCATCTGTTTTCTTATGATCTCGTAGTCGTCCTGATCAAGCTTTGAGAACAGCGCATGGTTCATTGAGATCATCCCGAGTTCTTTCGAATAGTACAGGAAGCGCTTTCTTTCGAATTTCTCGAAGGGATTCGCGAGCATGTTCTGCCGCACGCTCTTTCTGTCCCGCAGGAACGCCGCTGTATACGGACAGTTCTTTCTGTCGACAGGCAGTCCTTTCTCTATCCTGCTTTCATAAAATGCGATGTAGTCTGTCAGTATGTCGTCTATCCCGGCATCTCCGATGCTGTTCATGTTTTTGAGCAGTGAAAGCAGGAATGGCATTTTATACGAAAGACTGTAGTCCCGCTCTTCGAGGAAAGCGAAAAAGTCGTCCTTTATCGTCTCGTCGTTATGCTCCGGTATATCGTTTTCGGCCCTGATCGCAGCCACGTTCTCCGGACTGAAAAGGTATATGCTGCGGGATCCGAAGCTTATCACCTCGGACGGCTGTATCTTTCCCTTCCTGATCCAGCTTACGATGCTGCCGGTGCTCATGAAAAACTCTCTGGCAAGCTGTTCCTGATTCAGGTATGATCCGTACTTCTCCTCGAAGGTCTCGACATCGACCTCGACGACGCGCTCCACTCTTTCCCGGAGCCCGTCGGCAACAATGATATCCCCTGCCTTATAGTCGCGCTTCAGTATGTTCCCGAACGGCACGTAATATGCATTGGCGAAGATCGAATGCATGCTGCACGGTTTTGCCATGGCGCCGTATTCATCGACGACATCCACCACGAATACGTTTTTCTTGCTGTCGGTTTTTCTGAGCCCCCTGCCGATCTGCTGCAGGTACAGCACCCTTGAGATAGTCGGCCTTGCCATGACGAGGATCCCAAGCTCGGGATAGTCCCATCCCTCGGAGATCATGCTGCAGGCACACAGAAAGCGGATCTTTTTCTCTTTGAAGTCCCGCATGATCTTAGCGGGATCCTTTTCTCTGCTGGTATAGGCTCTGGCGGATATGCCTGCTTCCTGCAGGACCCTTTCCATCTCCCTTGCATGCTCGGTGTTCACGCAGAAGATGATGCCCTGCCGCTCGCCCACTTCGCCTTCGCAGAAATATTCCCTTATGACATCCGCTATCAGCTGATTCCTGGATGTGACTCTGATGGATCTCTCAAGATCGGCGTTCACATAGTCCTTGCCGTTGAAGCGGACCTCGCTGAGATCGAGATTGGTCTCGATCCTGTAGACATTGGCCTGCGCGACTATCCCCTTCTCCATCGCTTTCTGGAGCGACAGCTCGGTCTCATAATTCCCGAAGACCGTCTCGAGCTTCAGCCGGTCGGGTCTTTCGTCCGTTGCTGTCAGCCCGATCAGGAATCCGGGCGTAAAATACTGTATGACTCTTTTCAGCACAGGCGAGACAGCGTGGTGGGCCTCGTCCACGACGATATAGTCGAAGTGGTCCTTCTCATAATCGCGGAAGTGCCTCATCATGTACGCATAAGTCGTGATGAGGATATTGTCCCGGTATCCGGGCCAGGCTGCCCCGGCCCTGTCATTCCAGTCATCGACGATGATCTTTGACGGGGCGAGTATGAGCGCCTTTCTGCCCGGATCCTCCGCGATGAATGCCGCAAGGTCCTCTTCGATGACACGGGACTTGCCGCTCGCGGTCGGGAACACGACAAGAAATGAGCACACTCCCTTTTCTCTTTGCTCGCGGATCTTCTGCAGAGTATCTCTCTGATGCTCGTACAGCTCAAAGCTCCGCTCGAGCAGCAGTCCCTTTTCTACGAAGCTGTCAGTGCCGCTTCCGAAATACGATCTTATATCGTCTGCGATGCGCGAACCGAATGTGCAGTCCTCGGTAGAAAACCTATAGAGCCTTATCCCCCATTCGGTGCATGCGTTCTGCTTCTGCAGCTGCCTGCGGTAGCGCTCTTCGCCGATGACCTGCGGGTGGTGATAGGTTATCCCGTTCTCTTCGACCGCGATGTCTCCGTTCTCAGTGTGGATGACATAGTCAAGATAGAAGCTGCTTCCGTGCTCATCGGAAATGAGGTATTCCTTGTTGAGATACTTCAGCGCCGACAGCCCGTAAACATTCGTGAAGTTCTGCTCGAACATGAACTCGAGCGGCGATGCATCAGCGCTGTCTTCGCGGCTGAATGAGCGGACATGAAAATCCGGCACGATCTTTTTCCCGCTGTATGCTTCGAAGTCCTCTGCGAGAAAGCGGTGCACCTTATCGTATCTGCTCATGTAGCTGTTCTGCTTGTCGGTGATAAGGGAGTACGGGAACAGCTTGCCGTCCGGTCCCGGCTCGCATATGCCGCGGTCGAGGATCAGAGCGCTGCTGCCGGACACATAAAAATCGCTCATGCCGCCGTTCGGGTATTTCACGGCCTCGACATGCTCGTACCTGTTGTTCCGGAACCATACGTCGGCTATTCGGTTTTCCGCAGTAGTACGTTCAGCCATTTTTCGCTGTCTCTGCCGGGCCTCACGTCTGATGTGATCCACAGCCTGATGATCTCAAAGCCGCCGGTATCCTTGAGCAGCCTGCCGAAGCTTTCTTCTGTCATGTCTGTAAAATATCTGCCGTTTCGCTCGCCCGAAAAGTCGCCGTACTTGAAGGATGTGTACAGTATCCCGCCCGGTCTCAGCGCGGCGCGGATCTTCTGCATGACTTCGGCCAGCTCCGTCCGGTCCAGATGGAGGATGGAAGAGCACGCCCATATGCCGTCGTACTCTTCTTCGGCGTCAAGGTCCTGAAAGAGCATGAGCCTGACAGGAAGGCCCGAGTGAGCTGCCGCGACTCTGACCATCTCCTCCGAGCCGTCGACCGCATCGACGCGAAAGCCTTTATCTTTGAAATATCTGGCGTCACGCCCCGAGCCGCATCCGAAGTCCAGGATATGCCCGCCCCTCGGGATGTACTCGAGAAAGCTGTCCTGCATCATCGCAAAGTCGACGTCCTGCGTGCCCTCGGTAAAGGAGCCGGCGTTTTTGTTGTAATATTCAAGTGTTTTGCTGATGTTTTCTTTTTCTGTCATAAGCGCCTGTCAGAAATCGTCGTCACATGTATAGCAGTGGTTGCCGTCGGTATCGCCGCTGCCGCAGTACGGGCATTCCTCGTCGCCGCCTCCGGCCGGGGCATCTCCGTTGTGGATGATCCACAGCCAGAAAGCCTGGCAGAGAAGCCCTATTATTATCGAGATGATCCCGCCCGGTATGTTGCCGTTCTGAAATTTGATAACAGCAATCAGGACTCCGACGGCTAAAGGCAGGAGCCATACGGCAATGCTGATGACTATCAGAAAAATGACCAGTTCAAGAATTATCTTCATGGCGGGACCTCCTGCTACCATTATACTTTTTTGCAGGGTATTTTTTAAGACTCAACCGCTGCATCCGGTCTGCCTTTAAATGAAAAACTAATCGCAATTTTTTCTAAACATTTACTATCCTGAAACTCGCATTTACTTTTGCAAAAGCTATATGTTAAATGAAATAATAAATGCAGTTTTTCTGAATTTTCAGCCATTTCCATGATGCCGGCGATCCAGTACCCTTTTGTTAATTTCCAGCATCACGGAAATGATGCCGGTGTCCTTCTTGCCGTAGAATCTGTTGGGGATCATCGATCCGCTGTACGGGTAGTCGATCATGCAGCTGAGGCCCAGTCCCCGGCATATCTTTTTCAGTCCGTCTACCAGATCCTTGCTGTAATAATCAGGCTCGATGCCTATGCATACATCCGGGCATCCGGTATAGCCGAAGATCCTTCTTACCATTTCATCACTGTATGAATGAAGATCGATAATGATACATGATCCATATTCCGAAACGATCGCGTCAGCTCTTGAATCGAGCAGCTGATGATGCTCCTCATAGATCTTATCGATCTGTCCGGCATGTTCTTTATCGGGGCGGAACATCTCTCTGCCCATGCTGTCGTGTGTATAGATATAGCCCATGCCGTAACGGTTCATCGCTTCACTTTCATCTCTGAACCGTTCAACATCGCAGTAGAGTCTTGAATACGGAAAGATGATCGCGTTGTCCTTCAATGCCGGAGGGATAAGCTCAAGCACTCCGGTATCACACATGAATCCGGTTTCCAGTTCGAGCTCCTCCTGAGCGATCAGCGCCGTTCTTTTATACT
>CADBFL010000095.1 GCA_902793875.1 uncultured Eubacteriales bacterium
GTCAGCTGTCCGGTCTGGGCTTTTCTGACGGGCTGTTCTTCGATACAGACTTCATTGTCGGCGCAGGCAGCAGCGCATTCGTTCAGCTTCTCCCTGCAGAGGGATATGAATTCGTTCTTGAAAGCGGAATAGTCCAACATCTCTTTTCTCCTTTCAGCCTGACGGACAGGCTCTCAGCGTTTAGCGATTAGGCTTTTCATGGGGCTACAGTATGTCAAAACAGCGCAAATGAAGTCAAACAGCGAAAAAGAACGGCGAAAGCCTGTTGCTGCAAGGCTTTGACAGTGTTTTCGAACAAACGCCGTGGGTTTGCTGTCGAAAAGAGTGCAAAAAATGTCGGATTTAGTACTTCAGATTGAACTGCAGCCAGTAAAAAATTCCTGCAAAAGGTCACTGGGGTTTGTGGTCTTCCATTACTGTGGATACGCTTTAAGGATCAGGAGCTCCTGCTGCGGGCACTTTATGGGCAGCTTTGTGGTAAGCTGTATCCGACAAAACCGACACCGGGAACTGCCGGGAGCTGCAACGCATCCCGCAGCATCCCTTTAAGCAGGTGTTGAAACGGGAAGCCTGACTGTGTAGAATTAGCAGGTAAAAAGGAACAGCCGGAAGAAGCAGACGCAGCTCCGGCAGGAATGGAGAAAAGAAAATGAACAGCAATTCAAAAGCAGCATCTGTAGCAGCTTATATCACATGGATAGGATTTCTCATCGCTGTCATCATGCGCGATCCGACCGACAGGTTCACGGCTCATCACATGAACCAGGCGCTGGTGCTGAATATCATAAGCATCATTGCGGGCGCCCTTAACATAATCCCGATCATCGGGAACATTGCCGGATTTGTGATCGGTATCGCTGTATTCGTTCTGGATATCATGGGAATAGCCAGGGCGGCATCAGGCAGCATGGAACCGCTGCCGTTCATCGGAAACTTCCACCTGATCGGATAGCTCAGAGCCGCATGATGAATGAAGCTGAGAAAAAAGGACGGGAGTACCTCGCATCAAAGGGTTATGCGGACAGGATAATCGATTTTAATAATTCGGACATCACTGCCGAGAGCACAGCGCTTGCCCTTGACGTGGACGTGGACAGGATATGCAAAGGCCTCGCCTTCAAGGGCAGGGGCGGCATTGCTGTTGTCGTGATCGCATCCGGCCGCTCGCGCGTCAATAACGGGAAGTTCAAAAGCGTGCTCGGCTTCAGGCCCACGATGCTGCCGCCGGAACAGACAGAGGAACTGACCGGTCACATCGCGGGGACGATCAACCCTTTCTGCCTTAAAGACAGTGCGAGACTGTATCTCGACATGTCGATCATGAAGCACAGGGATGAGACCGTTTTCCCGGGCATAGGAGGCGAGGACTCGGTAGTCGAGCTGACGGTCGGGGAACTCGAAAAGCTGTCGGACCCTGTGTGCTGGATCGATGTTACAACATAACGCTTAAGCGGAACATCATTATATTCTTCGTAATATTATTATATAAATTTGATTGAATTATTGCGGCGATCCTAATAAAGCGATCCTGATAGGGCGATCCTTATAAGGACCTGAAAATGATCATGCAGATAATAAGATGCACAGAATGGCGAAAGCCGATCTGTGCATCCGTTCTTTTATTAAGGCTGCCGGCGGCAGGGCGGCAGGGCGCATTACGCTCAGGCCGGCGGGCCGGATATGCCATGTCTCAGCCCATCAGGCAAAGAGGTCGATAAACTCGAATGTTCTGCAATCGACGAGACCGCCAGCGCCATCGTCATGTAAGGCGAGTTGATCACGCAGCCCATATCCTTCCAGGCGGCATCGAGCTTTGAGATCAGCTCCGCTACCTCTTCGGCCGGAAGATCGCTCATGAGACCTGCGATCGGGAGCGGCACGAGTGCAAGCACTTTGCCGTCAGCTACAGCGCAGAGACCGCCTCCGCAGGATATGAGCGTGTTGGCGGCAAGAGCCATGTCTTCGTCATTCGTCCCGGCCACGAGCAGGTTGTGGGCGTCGTGCGCTACTGTCTGGGCCATGGCGCCTTTTTTGAATCCGAAGCCCTTCAGGAAGCCCAGTCCTTTGGTTCCCGTCGCGTGATGGCGTTCGATTACAGCCAGCTTCATTATGTCGCTGTCAGGGTCTGAGAGCACGCAGCCGTCTTCGATCTTCAGATCAAGGATGCGCTCGTAGTCGCCGACATGGTTCGGTATGATCTCGATCACGCGGGTCTTCACACTGCCGGATGAGCCTTCAGGAGCTTTGACCCTGAAGCTGTCCGCCGTGATGGTCTCGCCGACATGCATGGTGTCATAGACGAAATCAGGGAATGCAGCCTTGCCGACATCCACGGTCATCTCTCCGTTCTCGGCCACGACTTCGCCGTCGATCATGGTGCGTGTGATGCGTATGTCATTCAGGTCGCTGAAGAAGACGATATCGGCGCACTTGCCCGGAGTGATGCTGCCGATCTCGTGATCCATCCTGAAGCATGTCGCCGGATTGATCGTGACATACTGTATGGCCTTTACCGGGTCGAGACCTTCTTTTATCGCAAGGCGCATGATGTAGTCGAGATGGCCCTCGCTGACCAGAGTGTCCGGATGAGTGTCATCCGAGATCAGGCATGCAAAACGGTCCTCCACGTCGTTGTCGAGTATCGCGCGGATTATAACAGGCATGTCATGCCACGCGCTGCCGTAGCGCATCAGGGCGTACATCCCGTGCCGCATCTTCTCGAGCACATCCTCGGCGCGCGTCGATTCGTGGCAGCATCTGACTCCCGATGCGATGTAAGCGTTGAGTCCCGGACCGGTTTCCGGTATGGAAAAGTGTCCGGTGATCACCTGATCTGCTTTCAGCGTCTCTGCGAGTTCGCCGTGGACCTGCGGGTCTGCATTCATCACGCCCGGGAAATTCATCATCTCGCCGAGGCCCATGATGCCGTCCCAGGTCATCATCTCGCGGACTTCATCAGGCCCGATGTGTGAGCCCGTATCCTCAAAGCCAGCTACAGCCGGAACGCAGGAAGGGACGTTCGCCATGGCCTTGAGAGGAGACCTCTTCGCATCGTCTATCATGGCTTTAACTCCTTCAGGACCGCAGACATTGCAGATCTCGTGCGGGTCCATGAATATGCCGGTGGTGCCGTGCGGCACTACGGCCCTGGCGTACTCGCCGACGCTTAACATCGCAGATTCGACATGGATATGGGCGTCCATGAAGCCGGGAGCAATGTAATGACCGCACGCATCGATGACCTTTGTATCATCGCCGATGCAGTGCAGCGCATCGCCGACGAGCGCGATCCTGCCTCCGGCGATCGCGACATCGATGCCCTCCTGGATCTCGCAGGTGCATACGTTGACCAGCTTTGCGTTCCTGATGACCGTGTCGGCTTTTTCTGCGCCCATGGCTACTTTGGCCAGTGTCCTTGTAAGCTCATAAAGCGGGATTTTACAGAATTTGTTGAGCATATCTCCACCTCTCGTAACAGTCCTGGAATACGTTTTCAGATAAGAAGAGTATAACATTATTCCGCCGGCCGAGACAGAGGGATGATGAACAGGCCGTCGCAAAGAAAGACCGGCCGGAGAGGGATGATGAACAGGCCGCCGCAAAGAAAGACCGGCCGGAGAGGGACGATGAACAGGCCGCTGCAAAGAAAGACCGGCCGGAGAGGGACGATGAACAGGCTGCCGCAAAGAAAGACCGGCCGGAGAGGGATGATGAACAGGCCGCTGCAAAGAAAGACCGGCCGGAGAGGGATGATGAACAGGCCGCCGCAAAGAAAGACCGGCCGGAACGGATCGTAATAATCGGAGGGAGCAGACAGGCAAAAACTCAGGCCGTGGCAGAACGGCAGGTCCTGTCCGTGAAAAGTGTGATACAATATCCGGTAATACAGAAAGGCGGGCTGCAGACGCCCGCAAAAGCGACATACCGGAGGAAGAAATGTCAAGAACACTCGTAATCTACTATTCCCGCCGCGGACAGAACTACGTGCGGGGAGAACTGAAGGAACTCGAAAAGGGAAACACCGAACTGATCGCGGAGTACATCAGAGATGCGGTCGGGGCTGATCTTTTCGAGCTGCAGACCGTGAAGGATTATCCCGAGGACTACATGGAGTGCACCGAGGCCGCGAAGGAGGATCTCAGAAACTGCGCGAGGCCCAAGCTGAAGGAATATCTGAAGAATATCGATGACTACGACAACATCGTGATCGCGGGACCGTGCTGGTGGGGGACCTACCCGTGCGCCGTGTTCACTCAGCTCGAAAAGCTGCACTTCAGAGGCAAAAAGGTGTTCCCTGTGATGACACATGAGGGCAGCGGCGAAGCGAAGAGCAGGACCGATCTGAAGAAGTTCTGCAGAGGCGCGAAGGTCGAAAAGACGCTTGCCGTGCAGGGAGCTCTGTGCCCGACGGCAAAGGACGAGGTCACGCGCTGGGCGCAGAAGAAGCTGAAATAGTGAGCGGGCAGACGTAGAATCACATGGATCTTTTCGCGCGCGATGAGAAAAAAGTAGAATACCTGGAGCTCATCTACGACCTCGTGTTCGTATACATGGTGGGTCGCAACAACTCCCTGCTCGAACCGGTGCCGGGAGGTTTTATCTCGCCTGCGAGCTTCATCTCGTATGTGCTCTGCACTCTGGCGATCATCCAGATCTGGAACTTTACCACGTTCTACATAAACATGTTCGGCCGGAACGGTCTCAGGGACCATGTGTTCCTGTGCGTCAACATGTATCTCATGTATTTCATCGGAGAGGCCACACGCCATGACTGGCTCGCCTTCAAGGAGCAGTACCACATAGCCTGGGCCCTCATACTCGCCAATATAGGAGTGCAGTATGTGATCGAGCTCAGAAACCACGAGACCGATGTGTGGAACCGGGATCTCATAAAAAGGATGGCGGCAACACTCTTCATCGAAGCGGGCGTTGCATTCGCGGCTGCGTGGCCGGGCCCGCGGATGGTGACGATCCTTTCGGCGGCAGCGATAGCGGCGGGGATACTGCTGACGGCGCTCGGAAAGTCGAGGAGCCCCGGCGGCATGATCGATTTTATGCACCTTACCGAACGCGCGATGCTCTACGTTGTATTCACATTCGGCGAGATGATCATAGCCCTCGCAGTGTATTTCAGGGGCGACGGCAGCTTCGATCCGAACGTGATCTATTTTTCGCTGATGGGGTTCCTGATAGTGGTCGGGCTCTTTCTCTCGTATGAGATAGTTTACGACCATCTGCTCGACAGGGAGCGCGCCGACAACGGGATGATGTACATGGTGATCCACATCTTCATCATCTTCGCGCTCAACAACATCACGGCATCACTCGAATTCATGCGCGAGCCTGAAGTGGCCCTGATGCCGAAGATGCTTTTCATGATCGTTTCGGTCATCGCGTACTACCTGTTCCTCTTCTTTACCAGGAGCTACGCGAAGGCCGCGTGCAGCCTGAGGGGAAGATTCGTCGTGAAACTGCTGGTCCTGACTGCGGCGTTCGCGGTACTTATGATCGCGCTGAGAGAGAACAGCTACGCGCATATATTCATCACGGCAGCCTATATCTTTTCGATAGTGGGGGCGCTGCATGAGGCGAGGCTCAGGACGGAGGAGAAAGAGAAGCATGACTGACGAATACATGAAGGCCCTCAGGGCCGGAGAAAAAGAATACAAGGCAAAGGTAGCTGCCGGAGAATATCCGTATCTCGCGGCCCTCGATGACATACTGCCGGACTGCGATTCCATGCCGCACAGGCAGCTGGGGCTGATCGAGATCCCGGTGGAGCTCATAGCGGGTACGAAGACGCGCGCCAGGCAGAACTCCTTTGCGCCGGATTTCATGCCGCTGCTCGGGCCCGACAGCGAATTCGCTGCGAAGTGGAACAGCCTGTACAACGCGCAGATAAAGGAGGGCTTCAGCGACCCGATAAAAGTATATGAATACCTTCAGGAATTCTACGTTCAGGAGGGAAACAAGAGGGTATCGGTGAGCCGCTTCCTCGACATGCCGACCATAAGCGCCGAGGTCATCAGGGTGATCCCGGACGCCGGGACCCTTGAAGAGCATCCCGGGTATGCGGAGTTCCTTGGATTCTACGAGCGTGCGCCGGTCTACGACATGAAGTTCAGCCGGGCGGGAGCCTATGCCGAGATAGAGGACATCCTGGGGCCTGATCCGGGAGCTCCGTGGCCGGAGGATTCGGTGAAGGATCTCCGGAACGCATACTGGCAGTTCACCCGGGCTTACGCCTCACTCGAGGGCAAGGTGCCCGACATGCTGCCGGGCGACGCTTTCATGGTATACCTGAGGATATACGCGAAGGACATACTCAGGCATCAGCCGCCGGAGATCATAAAAAAGAGGATACTGAGGATAAAAAAGGAGCTTCTGACCGAGAGCAACATGGACAGGGTCGCACTCGTCGAACAGGCCGATGACGCTCTCAACGCGGGCTCGATCATAAACAAAGCGGGCAATCTGGTCGCGGGACCCGACTCCCTGATAGGCAAAGTCATACCTGCCATGACCTTCTCGGCGAAGAATCCTCTGAAGGCCGCGTTCATATATGAAGACGGGGTCGCGGACTCGAGCGCCACTGCGGACCACGAAAAGGGAAGGCTGAGGCTCGAAAAGGCGTACGGCGGAATGGTCGAAACAAGATGCTTCGAGAACTGCGGCGATCCTGACGCATTCGAAAAAGCGGCATCGGAAGCCGCTGACTGGGGTGCTGACGTCGTGTTCACGACATCGCCTGCCCTCATAAACGAGACCCTCAGGACCGCCATAAGATACGGGGACATCAGGTTCCTGAACTGCTCGGTCAATCTGGCTCACCAGGCAGTGCGGACATATTACGCAAAGCTTTATGAGGCAAAATTCCTCGCGGGCATCGTCGCGGGAACGGCTGCTGCGGCGGACGGCACTCATGCCGTCGGCTACTGCTCGGATGCCCCTGTATACGGTACCATAGCGTCGATAAACGCGTTCGCCATCGGAGCCTCGATGGTGGATCCTCAGGTAAAGATACATCTTGACTGGGCGTCGCGCAAAGACGCTGACTGGTGGTGGGCGATGCTCGACAAGGGCATACATGTCTTATCCGCGGTGGACTCGCTCCACAGCGCTGACGGGAGCGACGCGTACGGAGTGTGCTGCGTCGAAAGATGCGCTCCGGGCGAAGGCAACGACCTGTCCGGCACATGCCGCATCAGGAACCTCGCTGCGCCTATATACAAATGGGGCAAGCTATATGAGATCATCGTGAGGACCATCATAGAGGGAACTTACAGCGCCCACCTGGTCGACAGGAAGGATCAGGCCACAAATTACTGGTGGGGCATGATATCGGGCGTGGTGGACATAAAGCTGGCGGATGACCTGCCGCGCGGCACCAGGCAGCTGGTGGAGCTGCTCAGGCAGGACATAATCGACGGGCGCTTCAACCCATTTGATCCGGTCGACGGAGGAGAGCCTCTTACGAGCAGGGACATCATTATGATGGACCGGCTGTGCCCGAACGTCATCGGAGAGATACCGCCGATGGATGCGCTGACTGACGAGGCGAGATCCGCCGTGAAATACAGCGGCGTCGAGAGCGCGAAAAGGAAACGATGAAGATACTCATGCTTGCGGATACTGAAGAAAGCGCGCTCTGGGACGACTGGTCGGAAGAGACCGCATCGAAGCTCGCGGATATCGGTCTGATACTTTCGGCCGGAGATCTTGACGCGGACTATCTTGAGTTTCTGGTCACCATGCTGAACGTGCCTCTTGTATATGTGAGGGGAAACCACGACGGGGATTACGACAGGAAGCCGCCGGAGGGCTGCATCGATGCGGACGGAAGGGTGGTCGAGGTAAACTGCGATGACGCCGGCGGCGCGCGCAGACTTAAGATACTGGGACTCGGAGGTTCCATGCGGTATAGGGACAACGCCGCAGACATGTATACCGAGGATGAGATGAGGCGGCGCATCGCGGGGGTGCGTGGGAATGCTTTCAGGGATCTCATCAGCGGAAGGATCAGCGGCAGCAGAGACATCGACATCCTCCTGACACACGCTCCCTGCAGGGGATACGGCGACATGGAGGACCTGCCGCACAACGGCTTCGAATGCTTCAACGATCTGATAGAAAGGCACAGCCCGGCGGTGCACTGCTACGGTCATGTCCACAGGGAGTACGGTGATTTCCGGCGCGAGATACTGCACCCGTCCGGGACCCGCCTGGTCAACGCGAGCGGCTCGTATATATGCGAACTCTGACAGATGCCGGATGTACCCGGCTTTTTTACATGAAAAAACCGGAACCGTCAGAGATGTTCCGGTAAGTATGCTGACTGCGGACAGCCCGCGCCTCAGGGCATCTGCCGTTCTCATCGAGATAGACGGACAGAGGGATCAGCGTCAGGCCCTGCTGGGTCTTTATCGTACCGTAGAGCTTCATGATCTCCTTCTTATGCATCAGCAGAGTGCGGACCCTGAGAGGGTCGACGTTGTAGCGGTTGCCCTGCTCGTAGGGGGCGATATGCATTCCGGTAACGACGAGCTCGCCCTTGCTGGTTATCTTGCAATAGCTCTCCTTGATGCTGACGCTGCCCCGTCTGACCGACTTGATCTCGGTCCCGGTCAGGACTATGCCCGCTTCAAAACGTTCCTCGATCATGTAATCGTGGAACGCTTTTTTATTGTTTGCTACTGTCTTTCGTGATCTTTTTCCCATGGATGCCGTCGTATGTCAGAACCGCTTTATCTTGTTGAACGGATACAGCCTCAGGATGACCTTGCCCTTGATGCTGTCAAAGGTCGCGCATCCGACTTCGTGGCGCCTTGAGTCGACACTGCCGACGCGGTTGTCTCCCATGCAGAAGTATGAATCCTCAGGGACCGTGAAGGTCTCGCCCTCGGCAGGTATCTCGAATGCCGGAGTATAGCCGTCCTTGAGGTAATCCTCCTGATAGGCCTCGCCGTTTATGTACAGCTGGTTGTCCTTTATCATTATCTCGTCGCCAGGAAGCCCGAGGACCCTCTTGATCAGGAGCTTGTCCTTGCCGGTGTCTTCGTTCACAAGATCGCTCTCGAAAATGATGATGTCGCCGCGCTCGGGACCGTGGGTCCGGTACGCCTGCCTGTACATGATCATGTAGTCGTTCTCGTGCAGGGTGTCCTCCATCGAAGTCTGCTTGACTATGGTCGGCCTTACGAAGTAGAGCACGATGGCGGCCAGTATCAGAGCTATTATGATGTCTATCAGAAGGCTCTTGAAGAACCCTCCGGCCGCCGAGGCTTTCGTCGGAGCCTCCCGGTGCTCGCCCTGAGGGGTGCCCGCCCAGAAGTCGTGGCGGTCTTCGTTGTTCATCGATGATTCGTATTCGCTTTTTTTGTATCTGTCCGATCTCATTTCAGTTTCTCCAGTATCTCACTGAATCTTTTCGGGGCGGCCGCTTCGAACGACCTGCCCGCCAGATATCCCAGTCCCTCCGCATCTCCGATATCAGGCGAAAATTCCAGTCTGGCTGCGTGGAGCAGCTGCGTCGTAAGGCCGAAACGGTCGCGCATGTACCGGTTTATCTCACGCGCTGAGCGTCCCGCGTACTTGCTGTCGCCGATAAGCGGATGCCCCGCGCTCGCAAGGTGGGCCCTGATCTGATGGGTCCTGCCCGTCAGAAGCTCGACCTCGCACAGCGTGGCGCAAAGCCCGTCTCCGAATCGCAGCGTCCTGAGCGGTCTGACGACAGTCCCGATCTTCTTTTGCCCGGGGAGGCAGTCCCCGTGGCCCGGATCCGTGACAGTGACTCTGTTCGACGCTTCGTCCTTCGTCAGAACTCCGGACAGATGCAGATCTTCTCTGATCTCGCCGCAGGCTATGGTCAGATAGAACTTTCTGATCCTGTCCTCTCTGATCATGCGGTTGAGTCCGCGCATCGCCGCGGCGGTCTTTCCGAAGAGCACGAGACCCGTCGTGTTGCGGTCCAGCCTGTTTGCCGGAGCCGGCGCGAAGACCTTCTCGCTTCGCGGATCGTACGCCCCCTCCGCTGCCAGGTAGTCCTTCACCTGGTTGGCGAGATGGTCCTTCTTTTCGCGGGAATCGCCGTGCGTCAGAAGATCGTAAGGCTTGTTTGCTATCAGGATGCTGCCGTCCTCGTAGACAGTTCCGAAACTGCGCTTAGTCTTCTTCTGACCGGCGGGTCTGCCCCCGCTGCCGGAAGGATCCGGCGCTCCCAGCGAAGCGAGAGAGCTGTCCGAAAGGTAGAGCGTCAGAGTCTCGCCTTCGCTCAGCATGTAGGACTCGCTCCTGCGCTTTGAGTCCACTTTGACATCTTTGCGGATGATCTTATACACCTCGCCGAGAGAAGCGCCGGGAAGGTACTTCCTCAGAAATCTGTCGAGCCTGCGGCCCGCATCGTTTGCCGTGATGATGATCTCTCTCATGGTCTGTCTCCCGGTGAGTCGTACAACACCACATATTGTACCACGGCAGGGCTTTATCCTCAACATCGGGAAGGGCCTGCGGATATTAATGTTTGTATAGCCGGAGGCCGTCTCGTTGCAAATGGCAGGCGCTGTCGGTATACTTATTTTGTACGTTTATGCGACGCGGAGACAGACATGAGACATATAAAGAATTTTTTTCACAACATAAACGACGTCGTGCTCGCCCTGATCATCGTGGCGATAGCGGCAGGCGTCATCTTCTGGCGCATGCAGGTCATCCTGGACTATCCGAAGAAGATGATCGAAAAGCAGACCGTGACCGAGGAGGTCACTGAAGAAGCTCCGGCTGAAGAGAGCGCTCCTGTTGAAGAGAAAGCTCCGGCAGAGGAAGCGCCTGCCGAAGAGGCCGCTCCTGCCGAAGAAGCACCTGCCGAAGAGGCTCCCGCGGCCGAAGAGGCTCCTGACGGGAACGCAGAGTAAGAGGTAAATTGATATGGACAAAAAAGATTACCAGATGCTTAACGACTACAACCTGACCATGCTGACCGATTTCTACGAGATCACCATGGCCAACGGCTACTTCAATTCGTGCAACAGGGATGCCGAGGCTTGCTTCGACGTGTTCTTCAGAAGAGTTCCGGACGGCGGAGGCTTCGCCATCATGGCGGGACTCGAGCAGATCATAGCCTACATGAAGAGGCTCAGCTTCAGGGAAGAGGATCTGGAATACCTGAGGAGCAAGGATTCATTCTCCGAGGAATTCCTGGACTACCTGAAGAACTTTAAATTCGAATGCGACGTATGGTCGGTGCCGGAGGGATGGCCGATATTCCCGTACGAGCCGGTCATGATCGTCAAAGGGCCGCTGATCCAGGCGCAGTTCGTCGAGACCTTCATACTGATGCAGTTCAATCATCAGTCGCTGATCGCCACAAAGTCGAGCCGCATCGTGAGGGCCGCACAGGGCAGGCCGGTAATGGAGTTCGGCACGAGAAGAGCGCAGGGCGCCGACGCCGCGGTATACGGAGCGAGGGCTTCATATATCGCCGGATGCGCGGGGACGGCATGCACCATAGCCGACAGGAACCACTTCGTTCCGGCGCTGGGCACGATGGCTCACAGCTGGATACAGAGCTTCGACAGCGAGTACGAGGCGTTCCGGACATACACCGAGCTTTATCCTCAGAACGCGACGCTTCTGATCGATACATACAACGTGCTAAAATCAGGACTTCCCAATGCCATAAAGGTATTCAAAGAGCTGAAGCCTGAGAAGATGGGCATCCGCATAGACTCCGGAGACATCACCTACCTTACGAGGGAGTGCCGCAAGGTGCTCGACGCCGAGGGCCTTCAGGACTGCAAGATAGTCATCAGCAATTCGCTCGACGAGTACATCATCAGAGACGTCATCCTCGAGGGAGCGCAGATAGACTCCTTCGGCGTGGGCGAGAGGCTCATCACCGCCAGATCCGAGCCTGTCTTCGGCGGCGTGTACAAGCTGTCCGGCATAGGCAAGGGCGATGAACTCGTGCCGAAGATGAAGATATCCGAGAACATCGAGAAGATCACAAACCCGGGTTTCAAAAAGGTCGTCAGATTCTTCAGCAAGGACAGCGGAAAGGCTCTCGCCGATGTGATAATGCTGCACGACGAGCCGGTACCGGACGGGAAGCCTTACGAGATATTCGACCCGAACGCCGTATGGAAGCGCAAGGTCCTCGAGAACTACGAGGCAAAGGAGCTTCTGGTAAAGATCTTCGACAGGGGAAAACTCGTGTACAGAGAGCCCGGCATAGAAGAGATCAGAGAGACCTGCAGGACTCAGGTCGATACTCTCTGGGGCGAGATGCTCAGATTCGAGAATCCGCAGATCTACTATGTCGACCTCAGCAAGCCGCTGTGGAACCTCAAGCACGATCTGCTCAACAAGTACAGTTCGGGCAATATGTAGCAGGGCGGCAGCGCCGGACAAAATTCCGGGCGGCAGCCTGAAGACGAGTGACATAAAAGGGATCGCCTGATGAAAGGCGGTCCTTTTTGATACCTGCAGAAAATGGTATCATTAGCGGAAGAGAGGAGAGAAGATGGGGAGCAGGGAAGAAGGCCATCCAAGAGCGCAGCTCATATTCACCATGATGCTGTTCGGCACGATAGGGACGCTGTCGAGATTTATCGACATGCCGTCCAGTATCATCTGCCTCGGAAGAGCCTTTGCCGG
>CADBFL010000096.1 GCA_902793875.1 uncultured Eubacteriales bacterium
GGGAGTATACTCATCGGAAGGCATGGTGTATCATGCAAAGGACCGCGCAAACGGCGTGGTCTGCGAGCCTTTCAGAACGGAGGACTGGTCGTTCTGGAGCAGCCTTCCCGCTTATGAAAGAGTATTGCCCGCCGACCCGGAAAAACCGGAGGGGAGGGGCTACAGGTCCATCCCGGGCGACATAGACGATCGCGGAAGAAGCCCGCTGGTCTCATACACGGCGCTGAGTCCGAACTGCTCAGACAGGCGCGGCAGATCCATTACCCGGATAACCCCGCATTACGCCGCGGGAAATCCGGACGTTGAACTCCTCGGGTATCTGTTCGCCGACGGAAAGCGCGAAGCCTCTGCCAACTACGGCATCGGAAGCGACGGCCGGACAGCCATGTATGTTGAGGAAAGCCTGCGGTCGTGGGCTAGCGGGGATCCCGATAACGATGAGCGGGCCGTCACCATAGAATGCGCAAACCTTCAGGACGGATCGCTCACTGATGAGTGCTGGGACTCACTGGTCGCGCTCTGCGCCGATATCTGCATAAGAAACGGCATCGGAGACTGCAGCTATACAGGCGGCACAGACGGAGTGCTCACCATGCACCGCTGGTTCGCGGATACCGAGTGTCCGGGGCCGTGGCTTTCGGAGCAGTTCGAAAGGCTGTCCCGCGAGGTCAATGACGCGATGCGTTCCGCAGCCGCGGAAAATACAGGGGATAATACTGACTGAATAATGCTCATGCAGTCTTCCGCGTGTTATACTATAGTGACCGGCGGTCTGAAAGGCACGCTGTTCAAAGGATGATTCGGATAATACTGAAAAGATGAAAAGAAACGGTCCGGGAGAAAAGAATCTTATAAGAGCGTATGTCATTATCAGCATAGCTCTTCTCGTTCTGATAAAGACGCTGCAGATCATGCATAAAGGGCGCCTCATCAACTGGAGCATGTACGCGGCCATAACCGTCAATACCGCACTTGCTTTATATTACTATCTGCGCTATGGCAGAAAACTTGAAGACAAACACGTAAACCTGATAGCCTTCGGGCTGTTTGCGACTTTTGCAGCTGATTTTTTTGCTACGCTGATAGGCCGGAGGATGAGCATGACGGCATATCTGTGCGGGGCTGCGTGCTTCTGCATCGTTGAGCTCATCTATGCCGCATATCTCCGCGGCGGAAGGACCTCTGTGATAATGCGAGCGGTCTTGGTGGCTGCAGGCCTGACAGTGCTCAGCGTCATGGGGGCGCTTAAACCGGACAAGGTTCTTGGGATTACGAATGAGATGCTCATACTGGCGAATGTCATCGATGCGTGGGCGGCAAGGCGGATAAACCCGCATATATTCTTTAAGATCGGCATAACGCTCTTTCTTGCATGCGATACATCCATCGTCATCAGGTCGCTTGCGTCCGGGATCATACATGATACAGCTGCATTCGTGGTCTGGATATTCTATGTTCCGGCGCAGATGCTGATCACGCTGGCGTATGTCAACGGCTGCAGAGAAAGCAGATAGTAATACAGAAAGGCGATAAACATCATGATGAACATACTTGAAGAAGCGATCATATACGCTACGATACTGCACCAGGGAAAGGTCCGGAAACTCGATGGATCTCCGTACATACTTCATCCGCTCGAAGTGTCGCAGATACTGTCTACCATGACCGATGATGAAGAAGTCATCACTGCCGGCATCCTGCACGACATCGTCGAAGATACCGACGGAACTCTGGCAGAGATAGAAAAGAGGTTCGGTGAGAGAGTGGCAGAGCTCGTTGCCTCGGAGTCTGAAGAAAAGAAAAGCGGCAAGGCATCGCGCATGTCATGGAAAAGACGCAAGGAAGAATCGCTTAAAGCCCTTAAAAACAGCAAGGACATGGGAACCAAAATGCTGTGGCTCGCAGACAAACTCGCGAATATCCGCTCCCTTGCGGGACTTTACTCGGAAAAAGGCGAAGCCGTATGGCAGGAATTCAATGAACCTGACCCTGATGAGCAGCGCTGGTATTACAGCAGCACTGCCGAGATACTTGAGCTGGAACTCAACAAGACAGCGGCATTCAAAGAGCTTATAAAGCATGTGAATTTCATCTGGCCGGGAACCTTCGATTCAGAGAAGGCCAGGTTCAGAAAATATAAGGAGGTCTCGATCGAGGGCTGCAAGCTGCTTGCGGCCGGCGCGAAGGGTGAAGTGTACCGCTACGATGATGAGCTCATAATAAAGGTGTTCAATAACAAGAACACATACCGCGATGTGGAGCAGGAGATCGGCCTCAGCCGCAAGGCCTTCATCATGGGCATACCTACGGCGATCTCGTTCGGAATAGTTGCGGTAGGCAACCGGTACGGAGCAATGTACGAGCTGCTCGATTCGGAGACCTTCTCGAGCCTTATCGCAAGGAATCCTGCCAATGTGGATTACTACGCCTCCCTGTTTGCAGATCTTGCGCGCACCATCCACGGCATACATGTCACCGAAGAGGACGGCTTCCCGGATGCCACTGCAAGACTCCGCAAATACATTACAGGCGGCATAGGTAAGGAAGATGAGGCCCTGGCTGAAAAATGCATGAAGCTGATCGATACGATCTCTGATTCAGATACTCTGACTCACGGGGACTTCCATACGAACAACGTCTTCCTGCTGAACGATGAGCCTCTCCTGATAGACCTCGACAGGCTCTCGTCAGGGCATCCGATGATCGAGATAAGCGACCTGTATTATTTCTACAATATCCTCGGAGAAGACGATCCTGCTGTTATCGAGGACTTCATGGGCTTCTCGTATGACACGGCGAAGAAGTTCTTCGAAGTATTTCTCAGAAAATACCTCGGTACCGAAGATAAGAAGAAGCTCGATTCCGTGAAAGAGAAGGCGGCCTTCATCTGCGATGTGCGCATGATCAACAAGATCCACAAGAAGAGCGATATCTCCGAAGAGGAAAGGGCGATAATAGACCGCGATCTTGCGAGGATCGCAGAGCTTGCCGGCAGACTGGATACGCTGGATTTCTGAATGACGGCAGTTTCCTGAATGATGGATGAATAATTGACTTAAATAATCACGGCAAATCTGTTATCATATAAACGTTCATGATACGGCTTCAGGCCGGAATAAAAACCATATATGGAAAGGAACTCAAAACATGGAAAAGAAAGATTTTGAAAAGAATGTAGTAGTAGCTGTATTCAAGGTCGAGAGCGAAGGATATCAGGCTCTTTCGGAGCTCAGACAGGCTGCAGAAGGCGAGACATATCTCGTAAGCGCAGCAGCCCTCGTCAAAAAGACAGGCAGCGCCTGCTTCTACCTCGACGGATTCGATACAGGAGCGCATACGGCGAATGACGCTGCCATCGGCGGCCTTATCGGAATGACAGTAGGTCTCCTTGCAGGCCCTCTCGGCGTACTCCTCGGAGGAAGCTACGGAGCGCTCGTCGGAGCTACAGTCGATGCCGGTGATGCTGTATTCGGCGCTTCGATGCTCGACCAGATGGCTGACAAGCTCGATGACGGCATGGTCGCTCTCATCGCTCTCGCAGCTGAAGAGACGCCTGCAGTGCTCGACGCCAAGCTCGGCGCTTATGATACAGTCATCGCCCGCTTCGATGCCGATGCTGTCGCTGATGAAGTCGACAAGGCATATGAGAAGCAGGCTGAGATGGCAAGACTCGCAAAGATCGAGGTCCGCGAGAAAGAGAAAGCTGAATTCGAGGCTCAGATGGAAGAGAACAGCGAGATCCTGAGACACGGATTCTCGAAGTAGGATATCTTCTGACACTTCACTTCACAGCCTCCGGCTCTGCCGGGGGCTGTGTTTTCAGAGGCGGTCACTGACCGGAAAAGGATCGTAAACGGCAAAAGGATGATAGACAGGGAAGGAGAACAAATCAATGAAGATCACGACTTTCAGTCCGCTGGTAGTAACAAACAATATCGATAAAAACGTCAGGCTTTTCGAAGCCCTGGGATTCAAGGCTGCTCACAAGCAGAATCCGGAAGCGAATATCTACGACTTCACAATGAAGGACGCCGACGGACATCAGATAGATATAGCAAAAGCCAATGTAGAACAGGATCTGACTCTCATAAGGATGAACGTGTCTGATTTTGACGAGGCTTTTGAGATGCTTCAGGAGCAGGGATTTGTCCTGAAGAGCGGACGCGTGATAGAGACGGAGTCGTCGAGATCGGCGATGGTCGTATCCCCGACCGGATTCGCTTTTGACCTCTGCCAGCACAAGAAGTAAGAAAGAAACAGCACAGGGACAAAGGGTAAGGCACCGACATGAAATGGTTCATAAACAAAAGAATAAAGATCAGGCCCGTCGAGACAGCATCGATAAGCGAGTGCCTTGAGTTCATCGAAAAGGAGCTCAGGGCAGCCGGCGTGTCTTCAAGACTTACAGTCAGGGCCGAGATCACATGCGAAGAGATGCTGCTCAGGCTCATCGAGAACTCGACGGGCGAGGGGAGCATACGCATCCAGATAAAAAGGACGCTGGGCGACACCGTCATAAACATAAGCGTAAAGGGCAGGGAATTCGACCTTTACGGCGGCGAAGGAGAGCTTTCGGACGACATCGAGGATGAGGAGGCCCAGTCCGTCATCAGATCATTTCTGCTGAAGGCGAACGACTCCAATTTCAGGTACAGTCATAAGGACGGGGTAAACAGCGTCCGGGTGATGACCGGCCAGTCGACGGTCTCGTCCATGAAGCTCACGATGGGAGCTCTGGCTCTCGGGATCGTGTTCGGACTGATACTGAAATTCGTCATGCCCGAAGCGCTGAGCGCAGGTTTCTGTGATTATCTTCTGACGCCTGTGAGCACGATGTTCATGAATGCTCTGAAGATCGTGATCGCTCCGGTCGTATTCTTCTCGATAGTCACCTGCATATCCGGCTTCGGAGACCTGTCAGAACTCGGACGGATCGGAGTCAGGGTCATGGGCATGTACCTGCTGACAACTGTCATCGCCGTCATCATGTCGTTTTTCGTGACTGTTATGCTGAGCCCGGGCAAATTCGGCGCGGCTCTTGCGATGCACGGGGGCCAGGCGGTCGATATCAATACGAACGTCGACACCTCGCTGCTCAGCACGATAATAAACATAGTCCCTTCGAACTTCATACAGCCGTTTCTCGAGTCGAATACTCTGCAGCTCATATTCCTTGCCATGATCACAGGCATCGCTGTGGGTAAGATAGGCGAATACACGCCGGTGCTGAGCGGGATATTCGATGCGTGCAATTCACTCTTTCTGACGATAACCACGATGATAGCGAAGTTCATCCCTGCCGCCGTGTTCTGCTCGATATCACTGATGCTCGTCAATCTGGGCGGCTCGTCGTTCCTGTCGATGCTCGGGTACTTCTTCACCAACGTGCTTGAGGTATTCATAATGATAGGCATATACGGCCTGCTTGTGATGGCGATGGGCAGGGTGAATCCGTTGATCTTTTTCAGAAAGATCCGTCAGAGCATGCTCACGAGCTTCACTCTCTGCTCGAGCTCTGCAGCAATGCCCGAAAACATAAGGACGTGCACGGACAAGCTGGGAGTATCGCCGAAGGTCTGTAATTTTTCGATACCTCTCGGGGCTACGATAAACATGGACGGCACATGCATAAGTCTGGTCGTGACCGGGCTTTACCTTGCAAAGATGTACGGGGTGAACGTTCCGCCATCCGCTCTGCCGGCTCTGGGTCTCACTATCATACTTCTGTCGCTCGGATGTCCGGGCGTGCCCGGGGCGGGACTTGTCTGCCTCGGCATAGTGCTTGAACAGCTGGGAGTTCCTATCTCGGCTATCGGTCTCGTGATAGCTATCGACCCTGTTCTCGACATGTTCGATACGATGTCCAATACCACGGGCGACGTTGCGTGCGCGACCATCGTCGCGAGCCGGGAGGGTCTGCTGGACAGAAAGATACTCAACGATCCTGAAGCTGTATGACAGAGAAAATATCTGACAATGCATTCAGACTGAAAGCCCCTACGACCGTTCGGCAGGAACGACAGGGGCTTTTTTCGTGCATTTTTTACGGTGTTTTCGCCATAACAGTCTCAATTGTTCATTGTAAGTAGTATAATAAACAGAGGTTGACAAATCAGCGCTGAAACATTTGACGGAGATGTTCGGATGACAAAAAAAGAATCGGATAATTATCAGATAATCCTCGGAAGGATAAACAGAGGTACTGTTGCCGACCAGAAGGCGTGGAAGTTCGTCAGGGAACTGAATTCGTTCAGTGAAGAGAGGCTCAGCGCGCCTGCTCTTATCGACGGAAGACGCGAGTACAGTTATCGTCAGCTTTTCCGCTGCTGGGACAGATACGCTGAAGTTTTCAACGCTCTTGACATAAATGAAAAGAACGGATCCAGGGTGGGCATGACCGGAAACATATCCGCGGAGTGCATCATGGCATTTTACGCCCTTAACATGCTCGGCGTGTCTGTTTCCATGATACCGATCGAGGACACATACGATGAGGAATGCTGGTGCGACGCGATAAAAAAAGAAGGCATCACCGATATCATCATGGCCGATGCCTGCGCGTGGCCGGGACTTTTAAGAAAGATTTCGGAAAACAGGGATGAGCTCGGGATCAGAAACGCGATCGCTCTTCCGACATACGTCGACGGACCTTACGCGGCGCCTCTTGAGCGGCTGCAGGCCAGGCTGTACGAGCGGGTCCTCGAAGTCTGTCCGGATG
>CADBFL010000097.1 GCA_902793875.1 uncultured Eubacteriales bacterium
AGTATCGACTGCATGGCCTTGGATATGCCGTCCACCATCATCTTTTCGATGTCGGCCCACTTGTATCCGAGGACCATGGCCATCACCGCCGCCGCTATCACGCCGATGAACATCGGTATGTGAGGGTCGACCTCGAACACCTTGATGCCCACGGACATGACCACGATAAGAACAGCGAATGTGATAAGCGCGTGGTGAAGTTTTGTTGTTTTGATCTCTCTTTCGTCAGTAAAAATGTTTTTCATAGTTTTCCTTCTTCCTGCTGCCGGTCATTTTCTTATTTGCAACAGTATACAGAACTTTGTGTATTTATGCAAGATTGTGTATGAATATTAACAAATACTTTATTTGCGCGGCCCTATGAACTCCCTTAGTATGGAATCGTCAGGGACGGCATCGGAGTTCTCTATCTTCTCAAAATACTTCATGAAAGCAAGCATCCTGAGAGCCTCCGGATACTGTTCGCTCGTCTCCGGGATAGCCTTTACGAGCGGTTCGGCGTAGGTCTTCAGCAGGCAGGTCTCATATGCCGTGCTTGAATTGAACACCACGTCGGCCGATGAGCTGTACGGGAATATGTTGACGCTCTCCCCCGCTCTGACCTTAGGCCACGATTCGAGAGTCTTCTCGGCATCGGCGCCCCTGAACTGATTGTCCCTTACCATGCGTCTCAGCAGCCTGGCATCGGCTGTCGAGAGCCTGTTGTGCCTGTCGACGGCAAGCTGGGTCAGTGGACTTATATATATCTTGAACTTATCTTTCCTGTCTATGTTCTCAGTCAGCACATCGTTGAGACTGTGTATGCCCTCAATGACCAGCAGCTGCCCGTCTCTGAGCTTCGTGATCCGTTTCCCGAAGACTTTTTTGCCCTGTATGAAATCGAACTCGGGCAGATCGACTTCCCTGCCGTCAAGAAGAGCCTCCATCTGGTCGTTGAAAAGCTCCATGTCCAGGCAGTCGAGCCCTTCGAAATCGGGCTTTCCGTCCGGCCCTATCGGGCTGTCCTCGCGCTCTACGAAATAGTCGTCGGTGCCGAGATACAGCGGCTCTTCTCCGGTCAGCCTGCCGATCTCACCGCAGAGCCTCTTTGCCGTTGTAGTCTTGCCGCTCGATGAAGGTCCTGCGATGAGCACCACGCGTTTTCCCTCCCCGACTATCCTTGCGGCAAACTCTTCAAGCTGCTTTGACTGCAGCCATTCGCTCGCTCTTATGACATCATCGGCCCTGCCTGCTCTGATCTGCTCGTTCAGATCGGCCAGGTAGCTGAGGCCGGTGTGCTTTCTCATGCGCGTGGTCTCGGCATAGGCCTCATAAAGTTTCTCGTCATCCCTGTACTTCGGAATGGTGTGACCGTGAAGCGCGTTCGGCAGTCTCAGCAGAAGACCGTTTCTGTACGGCCTGAGATCGAAGAGATTGATATATCCGGACGAGGGCAGCATCACAGTGTACATGCAGTTTCTGTAGTTGTGCAGATTGACTATCTCGACCGTCTCATCCGGTGGTCTGAACTCCAGCAGCCTGGCTTTTTCCGGATATCCGAGCGAGTACCATTTTTTAATGGCATGTTCGACGCTGTCGCGCTCGATCACCACCTCATAGTCTTTTTCTATGATCGCATTCATCTTATCTCTTATCCGGTTGATATCCAGGGTTGTCAGCTGTCTGCCGCCGAGATTTATATAACTGTAGTATCCCTGGTTCAGCGAATTGCCGATGGTCACATCGGCCTCTTCGAAAACGCTCTTTACAGCCTTCAGATATACGAGTATCGCAGTATTGTGGTACGCGCGCTCCTCTGTGAACGTTGTGATCCTGAAATCGTGTATCATGTCCCTGCTCCTGTTCAAGACTGATCATCACACTCCCTTGGGCATGATCGTTCCGGTTTTGTCCATATATAGTGGTATTCTACCACAATCCTTCGCAATAATAAAATGCCGTTGTCAACTTCCCGGCTCCATTCCGCAATTGACTATTGTTTATGCGTGCTCTACAATATATTTAGTATGTTTTTGACTCATCGGATAGGTATATTACTATCATTCGCAAAGGTCAGTAATGCAGTATTTCAGGAGGGATAAACAACATGAAGAAAGATTATGAACCTCTATTCACGCCTTGGAAGATCCGTGATGTAGAGATCCCTAACAGGATCGTGCAGACTTCCATGGGAGGAACATCCCTGTTCGGCTGGCTGGAGCCTTGCCACTTCGACAAAGAGGCGGCTCACCACATCCTCGGCCGTGCTCAGGACGGCGTAGGCCTGGTTCTTCCGGGCATGCAGTGCGTAAGAGACACCATGGGCCGCAGATGGCTTTATCAGAACAAGAAGATGTTCAAAGATCTCGCCGAGTGGATCCCTGAATTCCACAAGACAGGCTCCAAGCTGTTCATACAGCTCGCCGGCGGATTCGGCCGTTCGATGGCCATCAACGACATGTTCGTGAAAATGCTCGAGAACAAGGCGTTCGGCGCTATCGCAAAGCCTTTCGTAGACATCGAGTACTGCTGCGCTTCAGCGGGCGAGACTCCTAACAGATGGTATCCTTCGATCAAGTCCAGAATGATGACCGTCGAAGAGATCCAGGAGATGGTCGATGCATTCGCCAAGACCGCAAAGCTCTGCAAAGATGCAGGAGTAGACGGCGTTGAGATCCACGCTGTCCACGAAGGTTATCTCCTCGACCAGTTCACGATCGCAAACATGAACTACAGAACTGACCAGTACGGCGGGTCGTTCGAAAACAGATTCAGATTCCCTGTCGAGATCGTTCAGGCTATCAAGAGGGAATGCGGAGACGACTTCCCTGTCGCCCTCAGATACTCCGTGGTATCCAAGACCAAGGGATGGCTCCAGGGCGCTCAGCCGGGCGAAGAATTCGAAGAGTTCGGCCGCGACATGGCGGAATCCGAAAAGGCGATCAAGTACCTGTCTGACGCCGGTTACGACATGTTCAACTGCGACAACGGAACATATGACGCATGGTACTGGGCTCACCCGCCTGTCTACATGCCTGACAACTGCAACTTCGAGGATGTCGCTCATATCAAGAAGTTCACCGACAAGCCTGTGGTATGCGCCGGCAAGATGGACATCAAGTTCGCTGCCAAAGAGATCAAGAAGGGTTCGATCGACGCTCTGGGCATCGCCCGTCAGAACCTCGTCGACCCTGACTGGGTAACGAAGCTCAGAGAAGGCAGAGAAGACGAGATCAAACCATGCATCAGATGCCACAATGCCTGCTTCAACTTCGCGAAGTCGAAACACACCGCAAACACGCAGCCTCTGCTGGATTCGCTCCAGCTTGCCCGCTGCGCTCTGACACCTTCGACGATGCAGCACAACAAGTACAAGATCGTGCCTGCGTCAGTACCGAAGAGAGTCGCCGTCATTGGCGCCGGATTCGGAGGACTCGAAGCTGCTCTCGTTCTGAAGAAGAGAGGTCACGAGCCTGTAGTCTACGAGAAGTCGGATAAGAAGTTCGGCCTGTACAACACGGCCGCGGCGATGTCCTTCAAGGACGCCGACAAGGAGCTCATGAAGTGGTATGACAGAGAACTCGAAAAATGGGGCATCGAGATCCGCTACAACCAGGAGATCACCGATGTGATGCCGCTGTTCGAAGAGTATGACGATGTCATCGTATCTGTCGGCACATTCCCTAAGGCTCTCAACATCCCGGGCTTCGAAAAGACGATCACATTCACGGATCTGCTGATCGGACCGAACGCCAAGAAGTACAAGAAGATCGTATTCCTCGGCGGCGGACTTTCGTCCTGCGAAGCTGCGTATGACGCGGTGCTCGCCGGCAAGAAGCCTGTAGTCGTTGAGTTCCTCGATGACCTCATCGTGGCTCCGGGCACATGTCTGGCCAACTCCTCGTTCCTGAGAGAGGCTCTGCCGTTCAAGGGAGTTCCTGTGCATCTCAGAAGCTCTGTCACCGAGATCGGCGACGGCTACTGCATGATCAAGAACTTCGAGACAGGCGAAGAGTGGAAAGAGGAATGCGACTGCGTGGTCAACGGGATCGGATTCGTTCCTAACGACCAGTTCGCTGATGTAAAGGACAGCCGCGTCCACAGAGTAGGTACCTGCGTCAAGTGGGGAGCCCTCAGAGAAGTCATCTGGGGAGCATGGGACGTCGCGATGAAGATCTAGAACTGTTCACAAAAAAGGTCGCCGGTTTTCGCCGGCGGCCTTTTCGCTTGCTTTAAGTCTTCTGATGCTGTATTTTTACGCTTTCCGTCTGCGCGCGATCCTGCCCGCGATCACGCAGATGACGAGAGTCGCGGCGATGTCTATCACAGTGCTTCCCAGCGGCAGATCGACCGTCATGAGCAGTCTGTACAGCAGAAAGCCGGCGAACCATATCACGAGATTGCGGACGCAGAACGGGCTGTCCTCGTGGCTCTCCTTAAGTATGAAGAAGTCCGCGAGCATCACGGCTATCATCGGCGCGAATACCGAACCTATCAGGTAAAGGAAACCCGTGATATCGTCCATCGGGAACAGTATCGCGGCGAGTGTCCCCGCCGCTGCGGCTGCGATCGCGACATGCTTCCCGTTTATCTTTTCAGAGAAGAGTTCGCTCGATACCCCGGCCGAATAAGCATCCAGGAATGTTGTGGTCACGGTGGAGAGCACTATTATCACCAGGCCGGCGACGCCGAGTCCCGCCCTGAGCATGATCTCCGCTATATCCCCCGTTCCGGTGAGCATGGCCGCCCCCATGCCTATGATATACATCCAGCAGCTCACGACCCCGTACACCGCCGCCGACCACGCCGAAGCCTTTACCGGTTCTTTCGCCTCCCTTGTATAGTCGCTTATGAGCGGAAGCCACGAAAGAGGCATGGCCACATTGAGTTCTATGGCGGCTCCGAAAGACATCCCTCCTTCTGCCGATGCCGAAAGATCCCCGCTCCTGAATATGACGGCGGACAGCACCACGGTCAGTATGAACAGAGCGCTCATTGCTATGACGTTGACTTTTCCGAGGCTCTGTATCCCTATGGATATCCAGAGCACGATGAGACCGCCTATGACGAGCGCCCATATCCAGCGCCCGCACGGAAGAGCTCCGTCCGCGGCAAGAGCCCCGTCGTATATCATGATCGCCGTCCACCCGACAAGCTGGAGCACATTGAGGGCCGCAAACAGGAAAGCTCCCCTGCTTCCGAAGCTGAGCGTGACGGTCTCCATGGCGCTCATGCGCCTTCTGCCTCCTATGCAGCCCGCCAGAAACAGCAGAAAGCACCCTATTATATGTCCGGCGACTATCGAGAGCAGTCCCTTTCCGAAGCCGAGGGGCGCAAGATACGTGCCTGAAAGTATCTCTGCGATGCTGACGCCTGCTCCGAACCAGATAAGGACGTTGTCGAAGATGCCTGTCCTTCTTTCAGTCATGTCTTCACGCCTCCCCTCTGCACTCTGCAGGGAGAGCGAAATTATGCATCATCGGTCCCTGTCCGGCTCCCAGATCGAGCATCGCCGCCAGCGCCCCGGAAAGATATTCTTTCGCTCTTTCGACAGACTCCTCCAGGCCGCAGCCCTTCGCGAGGTTCGATGCTATCGCGCTCGAGAGCGTGCAGCCTGTTCCGTGCGTGTTCGGGTTGTCTATGCGCTGTCCTCTGAACCAGACAGGCTCCGATATCCCCGGCCCGTAAAGCACATCGTTGGCGTCGTTTATCCTGTGACCTCCCTTTACAAGAGCGGCGCAGCCGTAAAGGCCGTGCAGCCTGCGGGCAGCGTCAGCCATGCCCTTTTCGTCGTTTATCTTCATTTCAGCGAGGATCTCGGCCTCGGGTATGTTCGGAGTTATCACAGTCGCAAGGGGAAGTATCTCACTCCGCAGAGTCTCTATGGCGTCCTCCTCGATGAGCCTGGCTCCGCTCGTTGCGACCATCACCGGGTCCGCGACTATGTTGCGGGCTCCGTAGTGCCTGAGCCTTTCGGCTATCACCTTTATGAGTCCGGTCGATGATACCATCCCTATCTTGACGGCATCGGGAAAAATGTCTTCGAACACTGCATCCAGCTGCTGCTGCAGAAACTCCGGTGATGCCTCCATTATAGCCGTGACGCCGGTCGTATTCTGCGCCGTGAGCGCAGTGACGGCGCTCATCGCATAGACTCCGTTCATGGTCATCGTCTTGATGTCAGCCTGGATACCGGCGCCTCCGCAGGAATCCGATCCCGCGATCGTCAATGCTTTTTTCATGTCGTTTATCTCCTTTCGCCAAAGCATTCACTTTTATATAGCGGCAGAGAGTGGTGCCCCCGGTCTGCCGCTTTTATGCTGTTGTCTGTCAGATCATGTCTCTCAGATCCGTAATGTATATCTCCGCAGTCTCCCTCATCCCCTTCTGATCGGGCTCGCCTTTCGCATCGAAGACTCCTGCCGTATGAAATCCGGCTTTCGCCGCTGTCCTCAGGGCGTAGAGCGAATCCTCGAATACGAGCGTCTCATCGCGCGCCGTTCCCATGGACCGGGCCGCCGCGTCGAATATATCGGGCGAATGCTTGCTGACGCCGAGCTCCGCCACGGTGAATATCCTGTCGAGATATCCCAGAAGCCCGTTGCGCTCAAGCGCCCTTCTGACGTGCTCTTCAGGGCTCGATGTCGCCGCCGTCATCCTTAGTTTCATGAGAGCGGCCGCTCCCGGCTTTGCTCCGACCTCGTAAAAATAGAAGTCCCTGAGCATGTCTCTCAGCCCGTCCGTGATCATGTCAGGCGTCAGATCGAGAGAGTAGTGCTCTTTCAGATATTCAGCCCCCTGCTCCATGCTCATCGAGAACAGTATCTCCGCGAGCCCTTCCTCAGGTTCTCTGCCGAGGCTCATGAGATATCTCGCCCCCAGATCCGTCCATATCTCCATCGAGTCCAGGAGCACTCCGTCCACATCGAAGATCACGCCTTTTATCCCTTCCGTCATGCCTTCACCGTTTCTTCCGTTATCTTTCTTAGCTTAGCCGCCGCTTCCCTTATGTCTTTCTGAGCGTATATGGCGCTTATGACGGCAATGCCGCAGATGCCGCTTCCGGCAAGCTCCGGCGTGTTTTCGGGAGTGATCCCTCCTATAGCTACAACGGGGATGCTGACCGCATCGCATATATCCCTCAGAGTCTCATACGATACATCTTCGGCGTCATCCTTGGAACCTGTCGGAAACACCGCTCCGACTCCCAGATAGTCCGCCCCTCTCTTTTCGGCAAGCACGGCCTGTCCGACCGTCTGCGCAGAGACTCCGAGTATTTTGTCAGGCCCTATGAGAGTTCTGACATCGCCCGCTTCCATGTCGCTCTGTCCTACATGCACGCCGTCCGCGTCCATCCTGAGGGCTATGTCCACATCGTCGTTCACCACAAAAGGCACGCCGTACTGCGCTGCCAGAGCCTGCAGCTCCACCGCTTCTTCGTAAAAGCGTTCTTCATCCAGATCCTTCTCGCGAAGCTGCAGAAAACTGACTCCGCCGTCAAGGCTTTCCTTCACGACGTCCGCGAGAGTCCTTTCTCCCAGCCAGTGCCTGTCGGTCACCGCATATAAAAGCAGCGAATCCGCGAGTTCTTTCCTGTTGTCCTTGTCGATCATCCTACTGTATCACCTCGTACTTCGCACCGTTGTCCAGGGTCTTTGCGTCCATGTTATATATCGCATCGATTATGCGGTTTCTGTATGTGGAGTTTCCGTCCCCCTCCTGCATGCGGCTCCAGGCGATCTCTCCCGCCAGGCCCATGGCGCATACGGCTGCAGCAGCAGCCTCGAGCCCCGCATCGGGATTCGCCACGAGGAAGGCCGTC
Source organism: uncultured Eubacteriales bacterium (assembly GCA_902793875.1). Lineage (GTDB taxonomy): Bacteria > Bacillota > Clostridia > Peptostreptococcales > Anaerovoracaceae > Crickella. The sequence continues at coordinate 7,802 of CADBFL010000097.1, forward strand.
ATCATGCCGGAAAGCTGGCATCCGGTGCCGGTTATCCTTCCCATCTCGGGGCGTCCGTTCCTGATCACAAAGCATCTGTCCGCATCGGCAACGAGGTCGATGGCTCCCGTTACCGCGATGACAGAGCCTGTCTTTTGCGCAAGCTCCTTTACGAATGCGACCGCGCTGCCTAAGGTCTCATCCGTGACAGCATCGGCAACATCTGCATCTACGCCCTTTGTTGTACCGCTTCCCATGGCCAGCGTCTTTATCTCGGAAATATTGCCTCGTATCGCCGTGAAGCGAAGCTCCTCCATGAGGCTCACGGCAGTATCCGTTCTGAGGGCCGAAGCTCCTGCGCCTACGGGATCGAGCAGCAGCACATGTCCGAGCTCCTGCGCCTTTCTCCCCGCTTTATGCATGCCCTCTATGCTGCTTTTGTTGAGCGTTCCTATGTTGATGTTGAGACCTCCGCAGATCGAAGTGATGTCCTCGACGTCTGCAGGCTCGTCGGACATGATAGGGCTTCCGCCGCATGCGAGCAGAATATTGGCGACATCGTTCACGGTCACATAATTCGTGATGTTATGCACCAGCGGGACGCTGCTTCTTACATTATCGATACATTTTCCCAGCATTTCAGCCTCCTTTAAAATCAAAACAGCAGACACGCCATGCAGGCATATCTGCTGTCATCCGCAAAATGAAGACTTCAGTCTGTATATCCCTACGTTGGCATTATCCAAATCAGGTCAACGGGTCCGGACTCAGCGTCCGTTCTCAGCCTGCGTGCGCAAGCTCCCCTTTTGTATATATGTATAATCTACTCCTGTACGGAGCTTTTTTCAAGACTGCAGTTAATTATTGTTCTTCGTTCCAGACATCCTGATACTCTGTGTATTTTTCGATGCTTGAAACGGCGTTCCACGGTATGAATCCTCCGTCGAGCCCGGCGTCCTCAAGCCCCGCTATCTGCGCCTTGAGTTCGGCCGTCCCGTAGACGAAGCTCGGAGCCCAGTGCGGCGTATCATAGCCGGTTATCCAGGTCCTGGCCACTGCAGGCTTTTCGAGTATCTCCTGCTGCTTCGCGGCTCTGTTGCCCCAGCTGTTCATTATGCCGTAAGGGTCCTCCCAGCCGCCTTCGACGCCCATGTGATCCGTGTAAGGCATCGCGCTTATGGCGTCGACGACATTCGATATGCCGGCCCAGTACTGGCCGTACGCCGTCATGTAGCCGTAGGCGCTCTCTCCGAACACATCCACCGAGAACCATGCTCCGGCATCGTGTATCTGGTCGGCCGCGTACATGCAGAAATTCTGTATCGCCTGTCCCTTTTCTTCGCCGTAGACATTGCGGAAGTCGGTATTCCCCGCCTTTGACATCTCAAAAGCGTTCTCAGGGAATCTGACATAGTCGAACTGTATCTCATCAAATCCGAATTCCTTTACGGCCTCCTGCGCCAGCCTGACATTGTATTCCCAGACATCACGCGAGTACGCGCTCGGCCAGGTCGTGTTTCCGCCGTATTCTATGCAGTTTTCCGGATGATCCTTTGCATATATAGGATCGTTGAACACCACGATGCGTCCGATGAGATACGCTCCCGTCTCCTTGTACGCCTCGACGCCCTTCCTGTACTCGTCCTTTCCGACATACGCCGTCTCGTACGAGGACGGTGACAGTTCTTTAGCGACATCCGACCTGTAGGCAAGCACTCCGTCCTTTATGTCGATGACCACCGCGTTGCAGTCCGTTTCTTCTATGACATCCACCCACGGCCTGTAGTTGACCGCAGCCTCGCAGTTCACATACATCGCGCGGGCATACTCGCAGAACTCGTTTCCTTTCAGCTCGGGTCTTTCGAACGGATAGAAGTCGAGGTTCGCAGCCCTCCCTCCGTACAGATCGTAGCCGTAGTCATCATCAGAGACCTTGTCGGCTATGCCGTTTTCGTTGTATACCGCATCGGCCTTCTCCTGGGTATCGACCATGTATCTGCCGTATACATAGCCCTTCACCGTGTCGCCCTCTTCATCTGTGAATTTCACATGATATTTATTGATGGATCCGTCAGGCCTTACCTTGTCGAACCCCATCACCTCAAGGCGGCTGCCCTTTGGAGCGAACGACTCGATCGCCGGGCCCGTCTCCTCGGTATATACGGTCGCAGGCGTCCTGACGAAGACTTCCTTCTCCTGCACTATGTCGTTCTGGGAAGACACGAGATTGTCCTCCCTCACATAGAGCGCGTCAGCCTCTTTCCCGGAGTCCTCTATTATGTCCGTTCCCTCTGTCAGAGACACTCCCGGCAGAGTCTTGTGGATCCTGATATACGTTACCCCGTCTATCTCGGCCCTGTCAGCGTAGCGTTTTACCTGTGTGCCTCTGACCAGCCTTTCGGCCTCGACCGCTCTGGCCCCGTCCTCAGAACCGGCCGCCCCGTCCTTTTCGATCGTGTATACGGGCGCATCCTTCGATGTGCCTGCGATATATGACGCTGTATACAGGTGCATCATCGATCTGTATCTGAAGAACACGAACGAGACAGCGCCGACGACGAGCATGAGCGCTGCCGCAAGAAGCACCCATTTCAGGCAGCCTCTCTTTTCTTTCTTCCGGGACCCGGTCTTTTCGTGCTTTTTCCCGCTTTCCCTGACACGCGAAGAGCGGCCCACGCGGATGCTTTCAGGCGATGATGCCGGCGTGTTCTGTATCGCCGACGCAGCTATCTCCTCCCTGGTTTTCGGCGCAGTGACTTCCGTCTTTTTCTCCGGAAGCTTTACAGCCCGGTCCTTCTTTGCTCCTGTCTTCTTTTTCTCTTTCTTTTCGTGAGCGGGCTTTGCGTCCGCCTTTTTCTTTTTCTTTGCAGGAGCGGGCTTTGCGTCTGCCTTCTTCTCTTTCTTTGCAGAAGCCGGCTTCGCCTCAGCCTTTTGCTTTTTCTTTGCAGGAGCCGGCTTTGCCTCAGCCTTTTGCTCTTTCTTTACAGAAGCCGGCTTTTCGGATTCCGGCTTTTCTTCCTTCTCAGCTGCTTTCTTCTCTTCGCTCAGCGCGAAGGCTTTATTAAGTTCTTCTTTTATCCTGTCCTGTTCTTCTTTTGTCATTTCAATTTTTTCCCTGTTAAAACTACCCTACTACTTTAACCTTTTTGTCCTCTCTCTTCAACAGTCAGATTGTGTATGTATGTGAAATAATGTACAATTATTAAGGCTTATCCAGGAGGAATCGCAGCATGGAAAAATTCGACCTTTCTCACATGATAAAAAAGCACAGTATTTCCGAGATCGTGATCGATCTGCCGTGCGATGAGACCGAACGTGTCTTCTTTAACGGATACCAGACCTGGTCTCCTTCCCACGAAGAAAAACCAAGCATTGCCGTCAGGAGCATCCATCCGTTCATAAAGGCTCTGGGAAAGCCATGGGGAACGACCAGATACGGCGATGCTTTCTTCATGAAACCGATCCATGACAGGCCGGGGATATTTCACGGATTCAGCTATTTCTACAAAAGGTGCGAAGAGGACTATCTGCTGATAGCCTCCACCGATGAGACTAACGGCTATACCGTCTTCAGCTACGATTTTTTCAAAAGCGAACTCACCATCAGAAAGGACGCCGGCATGCCTAAATACGACCAGGCTCTTCACATCGTCGCCTTCAGGGGCG
>CADBFL010000098.1:0-6597 GCA_902793875.1 uncultured Eubacteriales bacterium
TCAGTTGTGTAGATTATTACTTATTGGGTTGAACCGCCGTATGCCGAACGGCACGTACGGTGGTGTGAGAGGGGCTACAAGTTAGCCCCTACTCGATTAAAAGCCGTCAGATCGGCTAAAAGAAAGGGTGCAGAAATGAAATACTATCAGATCAAATCAACCGAAAAAGGTTCAAGGCCGCCAAGGTGGTACCGCACACTGGTGCCGTCGGGCATCACATTCTCGCAGCTGTATGTATTGCTTGCGTTTGTCCATGGCGAGATGCCTGATGATCTCTCAATGTATTTCGAATACGAAACGTCAGACAGGGAGATATATATTGAGGAATTCGAGGACGGTAAGCCGTCTTTCAGAAACAGCGTTCGGGACATATATGATACCAGGGGCACATACATAGATTCGTTCTTTGAAAAAGGCTTCAAAATAAGCCAGTATACAGGCAGGGATTTCGATCTGACCATTGAAGTCGAAAAGGACGCGGAGGAGTGCCGGGGGCTGAACGCCCCTAAGGTGATAAAGGTCAGCAGGATCATAGCCGATGAAGAAGGCGGCCAGCCGGAAGGAGAGACCCTGCCGGAAGAGATGTTCAAAGTGACACCGGACCGGAAACGCTATTTCAGATATGTCGGCGAGCTCATGCATGATATATTCAGCGGGTCGATCATGCATGTGTCCGAAGATCCGGTAACACCGGAGGAGAGCGTCTGCAAAGGAAGTCGCTCCAGGAGCAGGGAGACACTTCGTGAGGCGTTGCAGCTACTGTATGAAGACGCGGATCTTCGCTCTCTGCTCGAGCTGCTGGAAACGGATCTGGATACAAAACAATCATCCGACAGGCATCTGATGCACAGGATAGACAATCTGATGCTCCAAAAATACGGAATGACATTTGGCGGATATACACTTGCCGCTACGATAAAAGGTCTTGACGCGGGAAGAGAGTTATCGTCGCTGTTGGAGGAGAAGCCTTCAAAGCCTGCAGTCACAACAGAAGCTTTCATCAACAGCTACAGCAAAAACGACCTGGAAATGATTGCAGACGAATACGGACTGATGCTGCCTGCAAACAGAAGCAAAAAGAATCTTGTCAAGGTCATAATGCAGCAGTTGTTTTCTGCAGAAGCCATCCGCAACCGGCTGATGCAGCTCGAAGATGATGAGATGGAGCTGTTCAGGCTCACTGCGGAATGCGAATTCGGCAGGGCCCCCGAGACCGATGAAGAGGAGATGGCGGCAGACGACCTGGTGAACGAACTACTGGCAGTCCCGCTCAGGGACGACAGGCTGTTCATAACAAACATTGTACGCAATGTGTATGAGGAGTCAGACAAAGATGCACTTGAGACTGAAAGGCAGAAATCGGTATGGATGTATAAGTGCCTCGAGATCGCGCGTGATTTCTATGGCGTGATGGACTGGGATGTGCTGGGACAGCTCTTCGCCCGCAGGTTCAAAGGCGTCGGTCGCGATGAGCTGACAGAAGTGTTCAGGCGCACGCCGGAGATGTATAACGATTTTGAGGAAGTCGGCGATAAACTTGTGCTAAGTTATTTCATTGAAGATGATTACTACATGTTCCTTGAGGGTACGATACAGAAAGACAAGCCGTTCTATTTTCCGAGCAGGCAGGAGATAGAGGAGTTCTGGGAAAAAGGCTGCCTGCTCAGCAGCAGGTCGCATCAGGCCATGTACCGCTATCTGCTGAAGACCTTCGGATGCAGCAAAAGAGAGGCTGAACTGAAGGTGATGGAGATATACCATGCGATAAACAATCAGCGGAGACTGCAGGAAGTGATCGACATCCTGCAGGACATGGCGCCGGATGAAGGGGACGACTTCGTGTTCGGATCTCAGAAAGATGCAGAGGAATTCACAAAGTGCTACATGGAGATGCATAACCACAGCCATGTCATGGGCAACAGAGGATATCCGCCGCATGATCTCTTCAATGCAATGGGAGGAGTGCGAAGTCTGCCTGAGGACATGATAATATCCCCTCGGGGACCCGAGGCTGCAGCCATGCTGGATGAATCAAGAGAAGAACTGGCAAAGCGCGGCATAAAGCTCGATGAAGAGCGGATCGATTCGATGCTGGCCGGTGAAAAGCGAAAAAAGACAGGCCGGAACGATCCATGTCCATGTGGCAGCGGCAAAAAGTATAAGAATTGCTGCGGCAAGAGATAGAGCGGCATCAAGAAGTACGATATCTACTTGAGCTCCGGGTCTGAATAATGTTTTCTCTTGTCCTCATACATGCGCTCATCCGCATCGGCCAGCGCTCTGCGCACCTCTCTGCAGTCAGATGTGTATCCGAAGCCTATGGCAAAGCTGAGATCGGGATAGTGTGTCTGGGCAACGCGAAGATCGCTGACTTTCTTTTCGAGCTCCTCGCTTGATACTCCCGGCAGTATGACAACGAATTCGTCGCCGCCGGCGCGGAATATCTGCTCCGCGTCAAAGAGCTCCCTGAGGGCTGATGCTGCGTTGCGAAGAAGGACATCTCCGGCTGCGTGCCCTTTGGAATCGTTGATGCGCTTGAGACCGTTCAGATCTGCGAATATGACTCCCGCCGGCTTAGCGGATCTTTCCGGAAGCCCGCTCAGGGCATCGACATAGTTGTTCATCTCATTGCGGTTCATGATGCCGGTCAGCATGTCTCTTGAGCTGAGCTCTCTGAGCTTGTTCACCATCATGTAGCTGGATATCTCGGAGCCCAGCACGAATGTGGTCAGCTCGAGTATCTCCTTGATCTGCGCCGAGCGGTCCTCGTCGAAGTTGACGGCCCACATGTATCCGATCTCCTCGTCAGGTCCTTTGAGAGGGAAGAGCGCGATGCTCTTTACTCCGGCGTCTTTCAGCGATCCGTACCAGAGCGGATTCCTCTCTTTTACGACTTCCATGTCCCTGTCGTTTTTGGCGACCAGGCAGTTGCTTCCCGCTATGGTATCCTTCCATGTGCTCGCGACAGGGTAAAAGTCTTTACCGAGATAATCGGTGTCCGGTCTGAGATCTGAACCCTCGGCAAAATCCTCGCCCAGGAGTTCGCAGCTTTCATTTTCCTTGTCCACGAGCAGCATGCCGCAGTATTCCACATCGCAAAGTCTCCGGATGTCGCCGACCGCATCTTTCAGGGCGCTCCTGAAGTCTTTCGCCTCGCGAAGCCTGATGGCTGTTTCAAGCACCGCGGCCGCGATGTCTCCGGATATATTGGAGATCCTCTCCGAACTTGCTTCGAAATTGATCTCCATGATATATGCGCAGTAGTGGATATTGCCGTCGTCCGGTCCGAGCGGCATGAAGGTCATGTTGAACCATATGTCATACCGGTCCGGGTGCGCATATGAATGGAGACATTTTTTGTTTACTGCCGCGCGAAAACAGAAATCCTCAAAGTTGAGATCTCTGGTAAGGTACTCTGTGTAAAGCGAGTTCGGCACGAACTTCTTTGTCAGCATCTCGAGATCCTGCATGGGATGCTCGATGGTGTCGATATATGCTTTGTTGCCGGTAACGATGCGGACATCGCCGCAGCTGCCGTCCGGCTTCTCTTCTACAGACACGATGCAGGCCATTGCTGCGATGCTGTCTGCTACTTTCTGAAAATCCATTTCTGACTCTATCCCCTTCCGGTACATCTTTTTTACCCGTTCATTATAACCGAATCGGACCCGGACGGCTATAGCGTCATATCAGGAGGAATAGAACTGTTCCGGCATCAAATGTGTTAGAATGATATAAACATATACGGCACGGAGGTGATCAGAATGAGTGAACGGTTCGATAAACTGTCGATCGGGGACCTTGAGGATGTTTCAGGCGGCGAGTATTTCAGGATCTGCACGGGGGATAATGAAGATCATGATTTTGTCATGGTGGAAGTCGTAAAAACCGGATTTGTGAAGAATGTGCATTACAGATGCAGCATATGCGGGTATGAATACTGGAAAGAAGTTTTCTGAGGTGAGCTTTTGGATATAAAAAACAACAATACCGCAAGGAGGTACAGAAAGATGACAGATGTTGAAAAATTATTTGAAGCCGGCAGCCGGGAACTCAGACTCGACGATCTCGGAGAGATCAGCGGGGGCAATGTCAGAGTGGAAGGATACGGAATAATCATGCAGCTCATTGCAAAGTATAAAAGGCAGGGAAAGAGCAAGGAAGACTGCATCGCGACTATCAGAAAAGGCTGGGAAGGCGACTGCAGATTCAAGATGGGACTTACAGACGGCACCGACGAAGATCTTAAGACGATCCTCGACTATGTCGAGTCGCACTGGTAGGACCCGGGATACCGCCGAAAACGTGAAAGGCAGAGGCTTATGAGCGGCAAATCAAAGAGAGACCTCGCGGGAGCGATACTGTTCTTTATAGCGGGAGTCATATTCTTCTTCAACGAAAAGGGCAGATACATGGCGTTCGTGTTTTTTGCCCTCTCCCTTGTATTCTTCGCGCTCTCAAGGGGCAATAAGGACAGGGACGGCTAAAAACTGATTTTCGGTTTTCTTTAAGTTTGATTTAAGCAAAGCCTGGTATCTTATGCATTGTAAAGGAGACAATGTCATGGGATATCAGGCTGTTTTTAAAAGATACGAACTTAAATACAGGGTCACCGAAGAGCAGAAGGCGAAGATCCTGAAGGTGATGGAGCCTTACATGGAGGCCGACCGCTACGGAAAGTCGACGATCAGGAACATATATTTCGACACGGATGACTATATCCTGGCAAGGCACTCGATCGCGAAGCCTGACTACAAGGAGAAGCTCCGCATAAGGAGCTATTCGAGGGCGGACGCTGACAGCACGGTCTTTGTCGAGCTGAAGCGCAAGTACGATCACCTGGTGTACAAAAGAAGGGTAGGTGTGACGGAGAAGGAGGCTGTGGACTGGATCTGCCGCGGAAAGTCCGTCGGCATGCACGAGGACCAGCGTTCCCGCGAGATCGATTATTTCCTCTCGCTCTACGACGGCATCAGACCGGCTCTTTATCTGAGCTACGACCGCGAAGCGTACAGGATGAAGGACGGAAGCGACTTCAGAGTCACCTTCGATACCAACATACTCTGCAGAGAGCACGATCTGTCGCTCGAATCGGATCCTTACGGCACGTCCATACTCGAGGACGGCATGGTGCTCATGGAGCTCAAGTGCTCGGGAGGACTCCCTCTGTGGATGGTTCGCATCCTGTCGAAGGAGCGCATCTACAAGACCTCGTTTTCGAAATACGGGACCGCGTACTGCAGCTTCATGGAAGAGACGCCTGCAGAAAGGGCGCATGAGATCGCGGCCGAAAGCCAGGCGGCGGCTTTCAGGGAAGCGAGAGCGAAAAAAATACAGCCTTCGTACAGGATGGCCTTCGGATAGAAAAAGCAAAAATAATAGCACATAATCTGAATTTACATCCCCTGCGGGGGCTTGTGAGCGAAAGATACCGACCTTATACTTCTAGATAAGAACGATCGAAGAAGTTGCAGGGAGGTATTTTTTATGCATATGGCAGATGCTTTGCTGTCACCGGCAGTCGCCACTACGATGTATGCGGCGAGTGCAGCGGCGGCGGGTTATTCGATACACAAGCTCAGACAGGATGATGATTCTCAGAAGCTGCCTGTCATGGCGGTGACGTCCGCTCTTGTGTTCGCGGGACAGATGATCAACTACACGATCCCGGGGACGGGCTCCTCGGGACACATGTGCGGGGGCATGCTTCTCTCGGCCCTGCTCGGGCCGTATGCGGGCTTCCTGTCCATGATAGTCATACTGACGATACAATGTCTTTTCTTTGCCGACGGGGGCCTGATGGCCCTGGGCGCCAACTGCTGGAACATGGCGTTTTACGGCTGCTTCGTCGGCTACTTCCTGATATGGAAGCCTGTAAACGCCGGCAAGTGGTTCGGCGAAGGACGTTCGGCCGAAAGAGCGCGCATAATCGCGGCCTCGATCATAGGTTGCATAGTGACGCTCCAGCTCGGAGCCTTCTCTGTAGTGCTCGAGACAAGCCTGTCGGGCATCACGGAGCTGCCGTTCGGCTCGTTCCTCGCGCTTATGCAGCCGATACATCTGGCCATCGGTCTCATCGAAGGTCTGATCACGGCCGCTGTACTGGTGTTCGTATACGATTCGCGTCCGGAGCTGCTGCAGGGCGTCGAATTCAGCGGGGAGAGGACTGCAAAGCGCTCCCTGAAGTCGGTAGTCGCCATCCTCGCCATAGTTGCGGTAGCGGTAGGCGGAGGACTCAGCCTGCTGGCAAGCTCCAACCCGGACGGCCTTGAGTGGGCCCTCTTCGGAAACAGCGACGGAGGATACTCCTCCAACATGGGGCTCGATGAAGAGAACTACGGAGTCAGCAGTCAGGCGGCCGAAAAGGCGGAGTCCGTGCAGGAGAAGACATCATTCCTTCCGGATTATGCATTCCCTGACAATGATTCGGCGGCAGGAACAACGGTATCCGGCATAGTGGGAGCGGCCATCGTAGCCGGCGTCGCGGTCCTGATATGCTTCATCGGAGGATTCTTCCGCAAAAGGAAGATGAAAACAGAATAGACCATACTCTCTTTCTCTCTCAGGATTATGGTATATTTAGTAAAGGGCATCATA
>CADBFL010000098.1:6619-8677 GCA_902793875.1 uncultured Eubacteriales bacterium
ATGAACAAAATGCAGAAGGCTCTGGCCGAGCTCGCGGAGATGGACGAACTGGCGGCGATGCGATCGCCCGTCCACCGGCTGCACCCCGGCGCAAAGCTCATAACCACGATAGTATATATAATGATCACGCTCTCGTTCGGCAAGTACGATCTTCCGGGCCTGGTGCCTATGGTGCTGTGGCCTGCGATGATGTTCTCGCTCAGCGGGGTGAGGGTGCGCACCTGCTTCTACAAGCTGCGCATAGTCCTGCCGCTCGTCATGGCGGTGGGGCTTTTCAATCCCTTCTTCGACAGGCAGACCATGCTGACGATAGGCGGCATCGCGGTCTCGGGCGGAGTCATATCCATGATCACGCTGATGCTCAAGGGCGTATTCAGCCTGATGGCGTCGTTCCTTCTGATGGCGACCACAAAGATAGACAGCCTCTGCGCGGCTCTGCGAAAGCTGCATGTGCCGGCGCTGCTCGTGTCCCTGCTCCAGCTGACCTACCGCTACGTCGGAGTGATGACCGAGGAGCTCGCGGTCATGACGGACGCCTATCATCTGCGGGCGCCGGGACAGAAGGGCATACACATTTCGGCATGGGGGTCGTTCCTCGGCCAGCTGCTTCTTCGCAGCATGGACCGCGCCCAGGAGCTATATTCGAGCATGATACTCCGGGGCTACCACGAGCACTTCCATTACGCGGACATCGACCGCTTCAGAGGGCGCGACGCTCTGTACATGCTCATTTCGGTGATGTTTTTCGTGCTGCTAAGATACGGCAATATTTCTCAGCTCGTCGGCGGGCTGGTCGTGAGGTGATTTGATATGATCGGATTTCAGAATGTGGATTTTTCATATGAGAAGGACCGGAAGGTGCTGCACGATATGTCGTTCGGCATCGGAAAAGGCGAGTCCGTGGGGCTCATCGGAGCCAACGGCGCCGGAAAGTCCACGATAATGAAGCTGATGCTGGGCCTGCTCGGACCTGACAGCGGCAGGGTGCTGATCGACGGCATCGAGGTAAAGAAGGATACGCTGAGCGACATACGGGCGAAGCTCGGATTCGTGCTGCAGAATTCCGACAACCAGATGTTCATGCCTACGGTATACGAGGACATGATCTTCGGGCCTCTCAACTACGGCCTGCCGCGGGATGAGGCGGACAGGAGGGTGGACGAGGTGCTCGGCCGACTCGGGCTCGAATACCTGAAGAACCGGTACAATCATAAGATCTCAGGCGGAGAGAAGCGCATGGCCGCCATCGCCACGATACTCGCGATGGAGCCGGAAGCGGTACTGATGGACGAGCCGACATCCGCGCTCGACCCGTACAACCGCCGCATAGTGATCAACACCATAAAGAGCCTTGACCAGACCAGGCTCATAGCCTCGCACGACCTGGACATGATACTCGACACCTGCGACAGGGTCATACTCATATCCGGCGGCCGCATCGCCGCGGACGGTCCTGCAGAAAAGATCCTTACGGACAAAGAGCTGCTCGAAGCGAACCGCATGGAACTTCCTTTCCGCTTCGCAGGCAGGTAACTTGTATTGGACCCGTTTCGATAGTACTATTACTGTGTATGCACGTGCGGATGCGCGCGTGAAAAAGACTGAAACGATCTGCGATCAATACAGGAGGAAGATGAACAAGGTATACATAACCGGACACAGGAACCCGGATCTCGACAGCCTCTGCGCCGCGCTTTCGTACGCGAAGCTGAAGAACATGACGGATCCGGACAACGAATACGTGCCTGTCCACTGCAGCCCTGTCTCGGACAGCGTTCGCAGGCAGATGGAGGCGATGGAGCTCGGGATACCGGAGTACAAGAAGGACGTTTACCCGAAGGTCAGGGACGTGATGCTGACCTCGCCTGCGCGCATGCAGGCAAAGGCGCCTATATACGATCTGATCAGGACGTACAGCACCGACAAGCCTTCGGTCGTGCCTATCTATGAAGGCGAAGACTTCAGAGGGCTTCTGAGCGTGGACGACATCACGGGGTGGTTCCTTACGGACAACAAGGAGGAGATCCCCGTATACAGATTTACAGTGGACAATATCCT
>CADBFL010000099.1 GCA_902793875.1 uncultured Eubacteriales bacterium
ACAGGGTACGCATATCCACTCTGATAAAAAAGAGTCTGCCCTCGTTCCTCGTGGGACTTACGACGGCATCCTCAGCCGCGGCTTTCGGCACCAGTGTATCCGCCTGCGAGAAGAGATTCGGCATAGACAGCTCGATCGTCAGCTTCGGAGTGCCTCTGGGAATGGTGATCAACAAACCGGTATCCGGTCTTCTGAACCTGCTGCTGGCGTTCTACTTCGCAGATGTTTATGATATCCCGTGTTCCGCAGGATGGATCACAGCGGCGGTATTCGTCAGCGCGATGGTGGCGATAGCCTGCCCGCCCATACCGGGAGGAGGCGCAGCCGCCTATGCGATGCTGTACGCCCAGCTGGGCATACCCGACGCGGCGCTGGCTCTGACGCTTGCGCTCGACATGCTGCTTGATTTTGTGATCACGGCCTTCAGCGTGGTGATCATCCAGTACACGCTGATCGACATATCCGCGGGAATGGGCATGATAGACAAGAATGTGCTCAGAAACGAAGATCTGTAGACCCGGCGGAAACACGGAAACAACAAAATGGGGACGGGCCTTGCGCCCGTCCCTCGTCACTTCTTTTATTAAGTTGTATAGAAGTCTGTTTTGTTCTGTGTCTTTCGAGGCTGCCACCGGTCAGCTAACTGCCGATCTTTATTTGGTGTCCCGTATTTCTTCACCTCCGGGTGCCTGTAAGCAGGCCAGCCTGTGCAGTGCTTCTATACCGAGACAGCCCCTCTCTCAAATGTTCCCATTGGTCTGTCCTCCGATCTTAGTTTGCTTTCTTGTTGTCCACATTGTACTTCCGGAAAAACAATAATGCAATACCTTTCGGCAAATCTAAATGTATTTAAATAATACAAAGAAAAACTTGATTTTTTGTTTTTGTTCACAATAATGACACATTTTTCTTTTCCGGGTGAGTAGAAATGAACCGGCAAAAAGTATAATATCTCTACATGGGACCGGAAGGAATGAGACTGAAAGAATTTTTTGAAGAAAACGGACGCATAGCCATCGCTTTTTCCGGCGGCGTCGATTCGGCGTATCTTCTGGCCGAAGCGGTCAGATGCGGAGCCGAAGTGAAGGCGTATTACGTGAAGTCGCAGTTCCAGCCTGAGTTCGAGAGGAAGGACGCGAGGAGGCTTGCGAAGGAGATCGGGGCTGAGCTCACGGAGATCGAAGCCGATGTGCTTTCCCATGAGACTGTCGCTTCGAATCCTCCGGACAGATGCTATCACTGCAAGCATCTGATCATGGGGACCATCATCAGGGCTGCAGAGACAGACGGATTCGAAGTTCTCTGCGACGGAACGAACGCCTCGGACGATGTTTCCGACAGACCGGGCTTCAGGGCGCTGGGAGAGCTGGGCGTCAGATCGCCTCTCAGGGAGTGCGGGCTCACAAAGGACGAGATAAGAAGAAGGACAAGGGAGCTCGGGCTCGATGTCTGGGACAAGCCGGCCTACGCCTGCCTCGCCACGAGGATAGGCGCGGGCGAACGCATAACAGCTGACAAGCTCAGGGTCACAGAGGAGGCAGAGTCGAAGCTCTTTGACATGGGATTCAGGGACTTTCGCGTGAGGATGAGGGGAAGAGATGCCCTCGTGCAGGCGGCAGCCGCTCAGCATGCGGATGCAGTAAGACGGAGCGACGAGATAAAAAAAGCGATAGGCGACCTGTACGGGGATGTCAGGATCGATCCGCAGCCGAGATGACACAGGAAGCAGATATCTTAAAAACGATATGAAAACGAACGACATGGACATAAAAGAAATACTCAAAGCCGTCGAGAGCGGGGCGATGAGCGCTGACGAAGCGGTGACCCGCCTGAAGCTGAAGCCCTATGAGGACATAGGCTATGCGAAGGTGGACCTCCACAGAAAACTGAGGCAGGGAGTCGCCGAGGTCATATACGGCGAGAGCAAGACCGCAGAGCAGATAGAGGGAATAATCCGCAGCATGGCCGGCGCGGGCCAGAGCTGCATACTCATAACGAGACTTGATGCGGCCAAAAGCGCTGGGGTCGCAGCCGCGACCGGGGATCTCGGGCTGAAGTATGTCTATCACGAGAAGGCGAGGATAGCCGTCATGGGCGATGCGCCGGAGCCGTCGGGGCTCTCGTCATAGCCACGGGAGGCACGAGCGACATCCCGGTGGCCGAAGAGGCGGCGGTGACATGCGAGACCCTGGGCAACGAGGTCGTGAGGCTTTACGATGTGGGAGTAGCAGGGATACACAGGCTGATGGACAGCAGGGAAGAGATCATGAAGGCCGGCGTGATCATAGCGATCGCCGGCATGGAAGGAGCTCTTGCGAGCGTGGTGGGAGGCATGGCGGACTGCCCGGTCATCGCGGTGCCGACGAGCGTCGGTTACGGCGCTGCCTTCGACGGACTTGCGGCGCTTCTTTCGATGCTGAATTCGTGCGCCAGCGGCGTGGCCGTCGTCAACATAGACAACGGATTCGGCGCGGGCTACCTGGCTCATCAGATAAATCACATGAAAAAGAGGGACTGAGGACTGAGAGAGGATCTGCTGAAATGAAGAGACTGTACATCGACTGCAGCATGGGAGCCGCCGGAGACATGCTCACCGGAGCCCTGCTCGAGCTGATGCCCGACAGGGAGGCGGCCGTTGCAAGGCTGAACGCCGCCGGCATACCGGGCATAAAATATGAGGCCGAAGACTGCGTGAAGTGCGGAGTCAGAGGAACGCATGTGACCGTCACATACAAGGGCAGAGAAGAGCTGACTGAGGATGCGGCCGGCGCGAAGGCGCAGGACCGCGAAAACGGGCGCGGCCATTCGCACAAAACCCTTTTCGATATCGAGGACATCATACATTCGCTGGATCTTCCGAAGAACGTCATCGAAGACACGGTGGGAGTGTATGAGATAATCGCCGAAGCTGAAAGCATCGCCCACGGCGAGCCCGTGGCCGAGGTCCACTTCCATGAGGTCGGAAGCATGGACGCGGTCGCCGACGCGGCTGCCGTGTGCATGCTGATGGATGAGATCGCGCCGGATGCGGTCATCGTTTCGGACATCCATGTCGGAGCGGGCTTCGTGAAATGCGCGCACGGCGTGCTGCCTGTGCCGGCGCCCGCGACTGCGAACATACTCGCGGGACTCCCGGCTTATGGAGGCGAGGTCCGGGGAGAACTCTGCACGCCGACGGGAGCGGCTCTTCTGAAATACTTCGGGACAGAATTCGGCACGGCTTTTGAAGACAGCGGAGATAAGAAGAACGCAAGAACAGGGCGCGGTATGGGACGGAAGGATTTCGACAGACCGAACTGCGTGACAGTTTATCTGGTGACGGAATGATGAAAGACAGGATATGTGAATTCGAATGCAATATAGACGACATGACGGCTGAAGAACTCGCTTTCGCGGCTGAGCGGCTGATGGAGGAGGGCGCGAAAGACGTGACCCTGACTCCCGTCACCATGAAGAAGGGCAGGCCTGCCACGATGATGACCGTGATGACGGCAGATGATGAAGCCGAAAAGGAGCGCATGGCCGGCCTGATCTTCAGGTACACCACGACCATCGGGATACGCGAGCTCATATCCGAAAGGTACATACTGGACAGGGAGGAGAAGACGCTTGACACTCCGTACGGCACCGTGAGATACAAGGCTGTGAGCGGATACGGCGTCAGCAGATACAAATTCGAATACGAAGACCTCGCGCGTATAGCGAGGGAGAACGGAACGAGCATAGCGGAGGTCCGCGAGGAGCTGAAAAACCTGCCCGGCCGTTAACAGCGGCTGCAGAAAAACGATATAACAGACGCGGATGTCCCCCGCCTCAATGTGCGCATAGGCGGCGGGTTCCATATTCGATCGTCAGTGGCGGGTCGCAATCCCCGACTGACGATCTCATGAGCTGAAGCTCCCCGCGTCTGTTGACGGCGTCGCTCGCTCCAGCCAAGCGAGCTTGATGGAGCTTCGCTCCTGGTTGAAGCGATATATTTACATGGGAAAGGCTGTGACGGGCGTGTCACATCAGGAAGAGACAGGTGAAAAACAAACTGAGCGAAAAGATCAAAGAGACCGTTGCTTTCCTCAATGAGAACGGAGTGAAGGACCCCGATACCGGCATAATACTCGGCTCGGGCCTGAACGGCTACGCTGACAGGATAAAGGATCCCGTGATATTCAGCTACGACGATATCCCGAACATGCAGTCGGGCATGGTGGCCGATCACAGGAGCCAGATGGTCTTCGGCGAGTATCTCGGAAAGAAGGTCCTCGTCATGGCGGGACGATTCCACTACTACGAGAGCAGAGACATGGAAAAGGCCTCATATCCGGCCAGAGTCATGGTCGCGCTCGGAGTGAAGAGATTCATAATCACCAACGCAGCGGGCTGCGTCAACAGGGATCTCGGCAAGGGAAAGCTCATGCTCATAAGCGATCACATCAATTACTCCGGCGACAATCCGCTGATGGGGCCGAATCTGGACGAGTACGGACCGAGGTTCCCGGACATGACGTACACATATAGCAAAGAGCTGAGAGACGCTCTTAAAGAGAAGGCGGCGGCTGAAGGCATAGAGCTCTGCGAGGGCGTATACATGATGTTCACCGGGCCGTCCTTTGAGACTCCGGCAGAGATACGGTTCGCCCGAGTCATAGGCGCCGATGCGGTCGGGATGTCTACGGTCCCCGAAGCGATAATAGCAGGCCATGCGGGACGCGAGGTCATCGGGATATCGTTCCTGTCCAACCTGGCGGCGGGGATCCTCGACCAGGCTGTCACCGGCGAAGAGGTTATGGAGGCCGCTGAAGGCATAAAGGATACATTCGCGCGCGTCCTCGACCTTGCAATCGGGATACAGAAAATATAGAATATAGCGGTTAAACTGAAATACACAAAAATACACAAGTCAACGGAGAAACAGATGGAAGCAAAACTTACAAGAGAACAGGCAAACGATCTCCTTCACAAATACGTGAAGGGAGAGCACTACATAACGCACAGCTACGCGGTCGAGGCCATCATGAGGGGCCTTGCGAAGAGACTCGCTCCCGATGATGTGGAGTACTGGGGCATCTGCGGGCTGCTGCACGACCTCGACGAGGAGACGGCTCCGTGGAGGGACGACTTCGGCACGCACGGACCGACTTCGGCAAAGATACTTCAGGAGGAGGGATACGGTGATCCGGTGATGGAGAACGCCATCATGGCTCACAACCCGGCCTGCGGCAAGCAGCCTGAGACGACTCTCGAGTATGCTCTGATCGCGGCGGATCCGATGTCGGGCTTTATAAAAGCCATCGCGCAGATATATCCGGACAAGAAGGTGGCGAGCGTAAAGCACAAATCCGTCAACAAGAGATTCAAAGAGACGAGATTCGCAGCCGGCGCGAACAGGCAGTACATGAGCCTCATCGAAAAGACCGGCATCACCTGGGATGAGTTCATAGACATCGCGCTCGAGTCGATGACTGAGATCGCCGATGAGATCGGACTGTAGGAGGCGTGATGAGAAAGTTCACATACTATCCGCAGGGCACATGCTCTGTGATGATCGAGATAGAACTTGACGGCGATGTCATAGAGGACGTCGCGTTCACGGGAGGCTGCAACGGCAATCTCAGCGGCATCTCGAAGCTGATAAAAGGCATGAAGGCGGAGGACGTGATAGAAAGGCTCGAGGGAACGACCTGCGGGACCAATGCCACATCCTGTCCCGATCAGCTGAGCAGGGCCCTCAGACAGGCGCTCACAGAGGCGGAGCCTGTACAGGAGCTTCAGACGGGACGCATAAGACTGGACTAGACATGAAACGATCCGGAGGATACAGATGACGATACAGAGCAAGGGCGCGGGAGCGGGACATCTCGAATCCCTCGCGGTCAGGATGACCGAGATAGATACGAGGCCTAACGACGGGCACATGCTCGGAATGAAGGAGAAGGTGGACGAGGCGATCGACTATTTGCTCAGAGCCATGTTCCCTTATCATTTCGGCAAGTCCCGCGCGAGGTTCGTCGAGACCGAAAAGAGGACATATGAGCTGATGAGAGCCTACGACGCGATCGTTCAGACGCTCGAGCTCGTGTTCAAAGACCCTCTTGAAGCGTCCGAAAAAGCGGATGAGCTGATCAACTCCCTGCCGGACATACTCGAGATACTGAAGACCGACATCCAGGCGGGCTACGAGGGGGATCCCGCGGCGAAGAGCACGGACGAGGTCATCATCACGTATCCGGCCTTCTACGCGATAGCGATCTACAGGATAGCTCACAGGCTCTATGAGATGGACGTCCCGATGATACCGAGGGTGATGACCGAGCAGGCGCATCAGGTCACCGGCATAGACATCCATCCGGGAGCGACTATAGGCAGCTACTTCTTTATCGACCACGGCACGGGCGTTGTCATAGGAGAGACGACCACGATAGGCGATCACGTCAAGCTGTATCAGCACGTGACGCTCGGAGCCAAGAGCTTCGCTCTCGCTGAGGACGGCACGCCTGTCAAGGGCATAAAGCGTCATCCTGACATCGGAGACAACGTAGTCATCTACGCCGGAGCCACCATACTCGGAGGCGACACTCGCATCGGAAACGACTGCGTTGTCGGAGGAAACGTGTGGCTGACGCACTCGCTGAACGACGGCGAGACCATAGTCACCAAGCCATGCGGTCAGGAGCTGTCCACCGACAGGGGCAGCCTTGAAGGCATTATAGAATGGTATATTTAAATGTAAATGTGTGTGTCAGGGGACGGTTCTGCTGACACACCACGTTGCTCGCAGCGGTAGAGGGGGCTGACATGAGTAATAAAAAAACTCAGAAAAGAATAATATCTGTCCTGATGCTCTTGCTGATGCTGCTTACAAGCTTAGGACTTGCTCCTGAGATCAGGGAAGAAGCATACGCAGAGACTTCATCAGGCGTGATGATCGGGGGACCCGACAGCCTGAAGGAGGGCGTGAATACTGAAAACGCATGTCTCGTTCACTACGGAGACAGATACTGGTACGTCATAGGGTATGACAGGGAAGGTGTGGCTGCCGGCAGCGGCGAGATCACATTGCTTTCCAAAGACAGCATAAAGAGCACCCCTTTTGATAAAAACTACAATGCTGTTTACAGCAGCAGTAATCTAAAAAATGATATAGAAGCATATGCCAGCGAGAAGCTCTCCGCCGGAGAGAGATTGGCTATAGCTTCCAGGGATTTGTCCGCCATCAATGCGAGGCAACAGGGAGACTTGAAATGGTGGTTTGAAAACTTCCGGACTGTTGATGAAGTGCTGGATAATCCCGTACAAGGAGCTATGCTCTGGCCTCTCAGTGCAAAAGAAGCGTCAGCGGTAAATGCAAACATCCGAAAAACCGGGACGGGATACTGGCTCAGATCCCTCGGAGCACCGGAGTATAAGGAACGCTATTGGTATGGCCTGGAAGAGTTTGACGAGTATGTGGTACCTGCTGCAATGGCCACCGTATGGGATGACGGCAGTGTCGACATACAGGCTGAAAAAGAGAACACCACATACTGGCACGGTATGCGTCCGGCATTTAAATTGAATAAGAACAATATAGTGATGGTTTCTGCTGCCAGCGACGGAAAGGAGTCCGAAGAAGACGGAACTCTGACAGAAGCCGGTGCGGTCACTGAGAAGAATTTGAAATTGACATTAAAAGACGATGTCCATAAGGATTTCTATGTCAATCCTTGCGATGTAGTGCCCGGTGAGGGAGGATCGCTTACGGTAAAGTACAGAAATGCAATTATCGGAGAAAATGAATACATATCTGCAGTCATCAAAGGTGCCGACGGCAGCATCAAACAGTACGGAAGACTTGCAAAAGTTACAAGTGAGAATGGAACAGCAACCATAAAGGGTCTGCCGACAGACGCCTCCGGAAAAGTTTCCCTCCCTGAAGGTGACAAGATTTACGTCTTCAACGAACAGTATAACGGAGATGAGAAAACAGACTATGTATCAAATCTCAGAGAGATAAGTTTAACAGGTCACAACTGGGTGTTTGATGACCTTAAGTGGGACTCCCAGACAGGTGATGTAGAAGCCTCTTACCACTGCAGCATTGACGGTAATCACTTCACAACAGCCAAAGGTGAGTATGAAATAAAAGATATAGCCCCGACATGCGAAGAAAAGGGCAAGCAAATGCAGATATTATCCATATCTGCAGAAAAAAGCCCGGACGGAAAAGCGCACAGCAAATCCACTAAATTAGCTGACGAGGGTGAGCCTCTTGGCCATGACTATAAAGCATTTTTGGGCTTCAGGTGGACAGGCAATGCCTCGGCAGGCTACTCAAATGCAGAGGCCATATTTGGCTGCACCCGTGATTACAGTCATAAAACATATGTTGAAGCGGTCGTTACACCTACGGTGCAGGAACCTACCTGCACAGCCATAGGCAGGACCTTATATGAAGCAAACCTGTCTGCGGATAAGAGCCCGGATGGCATGAATCACGGTGAGGCGAAGTATGCCAAAGCCAAGCCGCGTCTGGGCCATGACTGGGGCGAGACCACATACGAGTGGCCCGCTGACAACAGCACAGTTACGGCAACACGCGTATGCAAAA
>CADBFL010000100.1:0-1554 GCA_902793875.1 uncultured Eubacteriales bacterium
GCCTCAGTCCCCGTTTGGTTCCAATTACGCGCGCATGCTGGCGCGCAGTTCGAACAATACATCGCGAAGCTCGGCTGCGCGCTCGAAGTCGAGCATCTTTGCTGCCTCCTTCATGTTCTTTTCTACTTCTCTGATGGTCTCGCGGAGTTCTCCGGCGGTCATCGCCTTCGGATCCTTTATGTCGCGGGCTCCTCCTGCGGCAGTGGTGGCTCTTGCGATCTCGCGGACCGGCTTGACTATGGTCTTAGGCACTATTCCGTGCGCCCTGTTGTATTCGTCCTGGACCTTGCGCCGCCTTGCCGTCTCGTCAATGCAGACCCGCATTGCCCTGCTTATGTGGTCGGCGTACATGATGACCCTGCCGTGCTCGTTTCGCGCAGCCCTTCCGACCGTCTGTATGAGCGAGGTCTCCGTGCGCAGGAAGCCCTCCTTGTCGGCGTCGAGTATAGCGATGAGCGATACCTCAGGCAGGTCGAGGCCCTCCCTCAGGAGGTTGATGCCGACGAGCACGTCGAAGCTTCCCATGCGAAGGTCCCTGATTATCTCGAGCCTCTCGAAGTTATCGATCTCGGAGTGCAGGTACCTTACCCGTATGCCCTGCTGCTGCAGGAACTTCGTCAGGTCCTCTGCCATGCGCTTGGTGAGGGTCGTAACGAGCACGCGCTCGCCCTGCTTCGTCGTCCTGTATATCTCGCCTATCAGGTCGTCGATCTGCCCTTCGACCGGGCGGACCTCGATCTCGGGATCGAGCAGGCCGGTAGGCCTGATGAGCTGCTCGGCAGTGACTCCGCCCGAGCGTTCGAGCTCGTATGCCGCCGGCGTCGCCGACACGTACAGAGTCTGTCCGGTGAGTTCGCTGAACTCCTCGAATCTGAGCGGCCTGTTGTCGAAGGCCGACGGAAGCCTGAATCCGTATTCGACCAGCGACTCCTTTCTGGCGTGGTCTCCGTTGTACATCGCGCGAAGCTGAGGCAGCATCGCGTGCGACTCGTCTATTATGGTCAGGAAATCGCCGTCCGGGAAGTAGTCGAGCAGCGTGTATGGTCTCTCGCCCGGCTTCAGGAAGTTTATGTGCCTCGAGTAATTCTCTATGCCCTTGCAGGTCCCGACCTCCATCATCATCTCGATGTCATAGTTGGTCCGCTGTTCGAGCCTCTCTGCTTCGAGCAGCCTGCCGTTCGCGCGGAACCACTCGAGCCTCTCCTTCAGCTCCTGCTTTATCGAGGCGACCGCAAGCTGCATGTCTTCGCGGCTGGTTATGTAGTGGCTTGCCGGGAAGATCGAGATGTGCGACCTTACCGCCGTGATCTCTCCCGTCATCGGGTCTATCTCGCGGATGCTCTCGATCTCATCGCCGAAAAGCTCTACCCTGACGGCGCTCTCGCCGCCGGCCGGATAGATATCCACTATGTCGCCGCGCGCACGGAAAGTCCCCCGCTCGAAATCCATGTCGTTTCTGGTGTACTGGATATCGGTAAGCCTTCGAAGCAGCGACATGCGGTCCATCTCCATTCCCGGTCTCAGGCTGATCAGCTGATTGCGGTACGAGGACGG
>CADBFL010000100.1:1623-9279 GCA_902793875.1 uncultured Eubacteriales bacterium
TAGGCTTCCGGCTGGTAGTAGTCATAGTACGATACGAAATATTCTACGGCGTTGTCCGGGAAGAACTCCCTGAATTCGCCGTGGAGCTGCGCCGCGAGCGTCTTGTTGTGGGAGATGACCAGCGTCGGCTTCTGTACCGCCTCGATGATCTTGGCCATCGTAAAAGTCTTGCCGGAGCCGGTCACGCCCATGAGCGTCTGAGCCGGTTCGCCCGCAAGGATGCTGTCTGCGATCTCCCTGATCGCCTGCGGCTGATCTCCCGTAGGAGAATATTCGCTTTTTACTCTGAATTCAGGCATGCTTCTATTGTACCCGCTCTTTTTTACAGTGCAACGATTCCGGTGAAAATTCTACCATAAAAAACAATTGTGAACAAGTGTTCTGCTGTGATACGATGAGAACCCGGACCGTTGAATGAACCCGGACCCGGACCAACCGGACCCCAGCCCATTGACCCGGCTCGTACCGGCTGCCAGTTTTTCTCTCAGGCGTTTTTCAGTTCTGCTCAGTTGCACATCTTCTGTAAGTGGCTTACAATTGTGAATCAGCAATCTTACCATATTGGCAAGTTCAGAGGATGCTGATTGCCGATTCGGAAAAATCCGCCGCCCTCTTTTGTCCTACAATTACCATGTGACCTGATCATGCAGGCGCTGAGGCGTCTGCGCGCGGCAATGTAAAACAGTGACAGATCGGAGGGGGCAGGTGGCCGTAAAACTCAGGCTGAAAGAACTCAGAAAGTCCAGAAGGCTCACCCAGGCGCAGGTCGCCGATGGGATCAATTGTTCTGCCCCTACTTATTCGAGATACGAAAACGGCTCGCGTCAGCCGTCGCTCGAAACACTGGAGCGTCTCGCGGACTTCTACGAGGTCTCGATGGACTACCTCTACGGAAGGACTCCCCCGGATTCATCCGCGCTGAGCAGCTACGAAAAAGATATGCTGGAGGCGTTCCGCAAGTCCCCCTGCTCGGTCCAGGATGACGTGGTCGACTTCCTCAATCTCAAAGTAAGCAAAAAAGAAGCCCTCAGGCCGTAACGCAGTAAAGCGTTTCTCCGCAGGGCTTCTTTTCTTATGTCCGTATATGTCCGTCCTCTTTCAGGCGTTTTTGCTCCGGACCGCCGGCCCTACTGGTAAGCGAATCCTTCTCCGGCGCTCTGGGCAGGTTCGAATATCGACTTCGCCTGCTCGTCCGTGAGCTCGATGCCGAACACTTCCTTGTAGTAGTCCTTCGCCTCGCTGATGACGTCTATATCCTGGAACTGCGAAGGATATGCAGTCTTTGCCATCCACAGAAGCGTCACCGGGCAGTCGGCTCCCGGAGTGTAGCTCCTGTACATTCCCAGAGGCATCTTGTACACGCTGTGATTCGCGACAGCGCTCACCGGACTCCAGTCATAACCCTCCACAGTGTTGTTGTAAAGGTCGTCAGGATAGTATGTGTTGAAGTTCGTGATGAAGATCATATCCGGGTCCCACTCGTATACCTGCTCCATGCTGACAGGCACCGCGTTGTCCTGCGTCAGCTCTTCGGCGACATTCTTCGCTCCTATAGCGTCGGCCCACCACTGTCCGAAGAACTGTTTGCCCGATGTGAGCAGTGTCGTATCGCTGTACTGGAAGAGGAAGAACACGTCCTTTCTCTGATCATCGCTGAGGTTCTCGACCCTCTCCTGCACAAGATCGTATATCTCCTGCGACTTCTGCTGGACCGCAGCCGACTTGTCGCTCTCAGGGAACATCTGGCTCAGCAGGTCGATCCAGTTGTTGAGAGTCTCGATGCAGTTGTAGTCCCACTTGTTGACGGAAACAGCCACGGCGTTGAAGCCGGCCTCAGTCAGCTGGTCGCCCAGCTCGGCGCTCGATGCGCTGTAGAACACGACGTCAGGCTCGAGCTTCGCGAGCTCTTCCATGTTCACATTCGAGCCGTCGATATAGCCCGTCTCCGCCTTCAGTATATCCGGGTACAGCTGGCCCAGAAGCCCGTTCTTCGCAGCTGTCATGCTCGGCTCAGGCATGCCCACGATCTTGTCGGCCGAGTCGAAGAACACCGCCAGCACGCTCGGGAGCGGGTAGATGTCGCATACAGCGATCCTCTGTATGTCCTTCGGCACTTTGACCTCTCTGTCAGCGTGGTCGGTGATGGTGACGGTCCCGCCGCCTCCGCTTCCTCCCGAGCCGCTACCGCACGCGGCAAACGACATCATCACCATGCTGAGAGCCATCGCGAGCGCCAGCAGCTTTGCCGTTGTTTTCTTCTTATTCAGAAAAAACTTCATAATCAGAAACCTCCTTGTTTAAAAATGATCTAATATCGCACCCGGATCCCTGATCAGATCCGGGATGACGTCACGGTATATGCGGCCCGAAAAGGCCTCGTGCGGGAGCGCGATGAATCCGGCTCCCTGCGGTACTATCGGGCGGTAGAGAGGATCGGCTATGACGAAAGCCGCGCCCTCAAGCTCCGGTATGATATCGTCCTCATCAGGCGTGATGCGGTCGCACTCCCTGAGTATGTCCTCAGGGCATTCGGTCGCGCAGAGGACCTTCGCCGGGATGCCCCGTTCGAGCTCGATCGTACTCGCCAGAGAGAGCGAGGTCACGCCCTCTCCGATGACCGCGGCAAAGCCCTTTTCATATGTACGCCCGTCTGCGCTCTGCCTTCCATCGCAAAACACGCCCGACTGCACGCTGATCTCGGCCTCTTCAAAACTCCCGGCCTGCCCGCCGCGCCCGGCCTCTTCAAAACTCCCGGCCTGCCCGCCGGCGGACCTTCTTTCCCTGCATTCCTTTATCTTTATTTTTATATTGTCCGCCATCAGGCCCGGCAGCTCGTTCCCGACCGGGACGCCGACAGCGTATGGCGTGCCGAAACTCTCGTACAGCACCCTCGCTGCGCCGAGGCCCGCCGCCGAGACCACCAGGTTCACATCGGCTTCTCCAGCGCGGCTCAGCTCTTCGAGGCTGCTTCCCATCGCCCACTTCGATACGACCGTGAATCCTTCGCTTTCGAGCCACTCTGCTATTGAGCGGTCCTGTCCGTTCACCGAAAAATCCAGAGGCGTGAGCCCGAGTATGTTGACGCGGGGACGGGCTGCCTGCGGCGCGTGTCCGTCTCTTCCGGCCGCCGCGCCCGGCCTCCCGGCCGCAAAGCGCTCCGCTATTCCCGCCAGGGCCATCGACGCGCCGTGTATGTACGTATTCATGCCTGTTGTCGGAAAGCCGAAGCACGGTATCCCCGTCCTCTGCTCGATGAGTCCGGCGACAGCTTCAAAATCGAAGCCCGTCATCGCCGGGACAGGCGTGCCGGCGATCGCTATGAACGCGGGATCCAGCTGCGATGCCGCATCCGCTATGTCTCCCGCAAGCTTTTCATCGTCGCCCATGATCGCCTCCATCTCGGAGATCCCCGAGATATATACCATGCTGTCCATGTCGTACCAGCGCGGTTCGTCGTGGGTCGTGTATGTCGAGTTGCAGCCCGAAGCGTCGTGCATGACCGTCATTCCGCCCAGCTCGAAAAGAGCCGAGCATACGCCCATCACATCCGCCGAATATGTGGATATCCTTGTTGCCGTCTGTTTCATTTCTCTTCTTTTATGTGCTGCGCCTGCCGCTCTCTTCCGGAGCCGGCCGTTACTGCCTGTTGCATATCCCGCAGCCCAGGCCCTTGACCTGCACGAGCTCTTTCATTTCCTTGCTGTTCGTGTACGCGTCGCGTATCAGTTCCATTGTCCTCGTCACAGCCTCGTAGCCGATCATCCCGCCGCCCTCGACGATGTTGACGAAGCGGTCCGTGTCATCGAAGTACGCGGCTTTCTGCCCGATGGCGAGAACTGTCTGCGGCCGGCCTGCGGCTCTTTTGGCAAGAGTGTCTGCCCCCCCGGATGCATCTGCCACTCTTCCGGCAGGAGTGCCTGTCCCCCCGGACGCATCTGCCGCTCTTTCAGAGTTCACGGTATTCGCGAAGCGCATGCCGGCGTGGACGGTAGGATATATAAGCATATCCGGATGCTCTTTTTTCAGAGCTTCGAAAGCCGTCCTGTCGCCGCCCGGTATGCTGTCAGCGTAGACGCGCTCCACCCTGAAGCCGTGATCGAGCAGCAGCTTCGCCAGGCCGAACGGTCTCGGGCAGTACGTATAGTCTATGCTCACCGGAGTGCTGCCGATGAGCTCCTTCGTCTTTTCTATCTCCTCTTCGCACTGCTTTCTGAGCGATGCGGTCTCTTCTATGCTTCGCGGCTTTATCCCGAGGACCTTCGCAAGCTCCTCGAACGTTTCATCGATCTCATCGTAGTCGAAGCTGAACTTCAGAGCGAAGTGCGTGCCGCCGAGTCTCTCAGCCAGCATGTCCCCGCCCGGCGCCGCATCCGGATAATATGAGATGTATACGCTGCTCTCAGCCATCTCCTGATACTCGTCGTAGGTCCGGCACGATGTGATCTCGTGCACCTTGAGCCCGGCTCCCCTGAGCGCTTTCATAAGGTCGCTGTCCTCGTCCGTCGGAAGGTCGTTTCCTATGATCGCGACAGCATCCGGTCTTTTCGCTCTTTCGTGCAGCAGCATGTAGAGTCTGGAACGCATCAGCTGGTCCGGCGTCAGCCCGCTCTTTCTCATGATAGGGTTCATGTAGCAGTCGGTGAAGTCCGTTTCAGGGAAGCGTTCGCGCAGGGTCCTGTATATGAGGTCGAGGTCTGTGCCCGTGAAATGGTGGACGCAGCTCGTATACACGAGGACAGCGGGCGGTATCTCCGGCAGCTTGTTCAGTATATCCGTCACCCCTTCGATGACCAGATCCTCCATGTCGCCGTCGAGGAGGTTGTTCTCCCTCACAGCAACAGTAGAGAAGCGGTCCTGCGCTCCCATCTCGGCTGCGGTCAGAACGACGCCGCGCAGACAGCCCGCGGCGCACACGAATATCTCGTGTGCCTCCGGGATGAGCATCCCGGTGTGGACGATGTTCCACGTGCCGCGGGCCGGAGATGAATACTCAAGCCCCGATCTGAACGGCGCGGGAAAGTCCGCCTCCGCGATCCTCACATGCGGCAGATCGCCCGCCGTCAGTTTTCTGTTCTGTCTTTCATTTACCTTTTTCATCATGTGATTATATATTTTTGATTTTTATATTTTGCGTATGATCCGTTATATTTTGCGTATGATCCGTTATATTTTGCGTATGATCCGTCCGGGCCGCCGGGATAATTCACTTTTTCCCGACGTGTTTTTGCCTTTGTGCATGGTTCTCCGGGCCGCCGGGGCCATACACTTTTTCCCCGCCTGAGCTTCTGAAGCAGATATCAAGTCCTGAATTGTGTGAGAAATTGCCCATCCTGTTGAGATCTTTTCGTCGGTCTGCCCCGGGAGCGCCAGCGCTGGCGCCGGGCCCTCACATAGCCCGGGCGGCAGCTGCAGAGCGGCGCGATCGGCAGGCAGACCCCGTGAGCTCAGAGGAGAGCGAACGGAAATGCCCATTTCCTCTTCAAGATCAGCTCTGAATTGGAGCCATTTCAGCATGCGCGCTCATTTGGTTCCAATTTTCCTTTCCGGATCAGTTCTGTATTGGAACCATTTCGTCATGCGCACTCATTTGGTTCCAATTTGATTGTTGCCAGCTTTCCGCATATGGTGCGTTTTCGAGCCCGACTCTCATTTCGCTCCAGTTATCTCGTCTGGCTCAGTCTGAAACTGGTGCATTTTCGAGGCAGACGCTCGTTTCGCTCCATTTTGAGCATTGTCGTCCTGCCGTATATGGTGCATTTTCGAGGCATGCCTTCATTTCGCTCCAGTTCTGATCTGAGTCCCGGTCTGAAACTGGTGCATTTTCGGGGCTGATGCTCATTTCGCTCCATTTATCTTGTCTGGTTCAGTCTGAAACTGGTGCATTTTCGAGGCATGCCTTCATTTCGCTCCAGTTTGAGCTTTGCCGGCCTGTCATATATGGTGCGTTTTCGAGGCTGGCTCTCATTTCGCACCATTTTCCCTTTCAGATGAGTTCTGAATTGGGACCGATTCTATGTACTCGCTCGTTCCGCTAATCTGCACACAGCTATCATTTGTACACAGCTCTCATCTGTATCTTATCAATGCGCAGTTCTGCATATTTCATATTTCAAGAGCAGATCTCCAGGAGCTTCTTTGCAAGCGTGCGGTACTCCTCCGCCATGGCGCTCTCCGGGAAGGCTTCGATGACCGTGACGCCCAGGTCTTCAGCATCGGTCACAGTCGTGCTCCTCGAAAGCTCGCCAATTACTTCAGAGCCTGTATCCGATGCGAGCTCCGCCACCTTGGAGTCCTCGTCCTTCACATCTCTGTGGTTCAGGATGATGCCTCCGAGGTCCGCATAGCCCCTGTCTTTGAATCCGTCGATCGCCACAGCGATGTTGGCTGCCGCGTGGATGGCCATGTTCTCGCCGGAGGTGATCACGAACACCTTGTCGGCATAGCCGCCTCTCATCGGCATGGAGAAGCCTCCGCATACCACATCGCCGAGCACATCGTAGATGACGACGTCAGGCTGATACCTCTCGTAAGCGCCTTTTTCCTTCAGCTTTTCGAGAGCAGCGATGATGCCGCGCCCCGCGCAGCCGAGTCCAGGGGTCGGTCCGCCGGCTTCGACGCAGATGACGCCTCCGTATCCTTCCCTGACCATGTCTTCGAGTGCGAAATCGTTCTTTCGTTCCCTGACCAGATCGAGCACTGTCGTCATCTCCGATCCTCCGTGCAAACTCGAGGTGGAGTCGGCCTTCGGATCGCAGCCGATCTGCATCACCTTGTATCCCATGTCCGCAAGGGCCGCTGACACATTCGATACTGTCGTCGATTTGCCGATCCCGCCCTTTCCGTAAACCGCTATTTTTATCATCGTCTTTCTTTCCTCACTATTTATGGTCCGAATAATATTCGTTTATCGGTGCCCGAGCCAGTCTTCACGCTTGCGACTGGTCCGTATCGCATGCTTTTGCCCCGATCTGCACTAGTCCGCAGACTCGCGGCCGGTCCGGAACATTGCGTCCGCTTCAGTGAGCTGCAAAGTCTCCCCTCGAGACAACCACCTCGTATCCGATCTCTTCCATCTGTCGCCTGAGCGCCGTGATGCCCGCTTCGGCGCTCATGTCCGTTCCGACCTTTCCGTCGTAGAGCATGTACTTCTTTCGCACCTCGATCGGCGAAAGATTAGGCATCACCACATTGCAGCCGGCCAGCACCCCCTTCTGCCTGCCCTCCGCCTCGACAGTTCCGAGCGCCGTCGTCGAAGGTATAAGGGCATCCGGCAGCATTATCCGGCAGAGCGCAATGACAAGGAGAGTCAGATCGACGCTTCCCGCCGGCTCATCGCGAAACGGCGTGTCGCTGTGCGGTATGAACGGTCCCAGTCCTATCATCTCGGGCCTGAAGTCCGCCATGAACATCATGTCTTCGGCCAAATGCCGCGGAGTCTGATGCGGCGTGCCGATCATGATGCCGCAGCCTGTCTGGAATCCGATCTCCTTAAGATCCCTCAGGCAGCGTATCCTGTTCGCAAGGGACAGATCCGCCGGATGCAGCATCGCATAGTGCTCAGGGTCTGCCGTCTCGTGCCTCAGAAGGTAGCGCCTCGCTCCCGCATCGTACAGGGCCTGATAAAACTCCCTGCTGAGCTCGCCGATGGACAGCGTC